>CAZHEC010000020.1:0-12148 GCA_964531465.1 uncultured Nitrososphaeria archaeon
CCTCCCTAAGTGTCTGGAAAGCCGCCCAGCCGACAGTCAGTATATCCACCATGATGAACTCGTTGCCGTAATCCTTGACGAGCTTCGCCCTCCTAAGCATCTCCCTAGTCTCGGCTGTAACGTTGATTAGGAAGGACTTCCGCTCACCTGTCTCCTTCTCTGCCTTCTCCCTCATCCTCATAACCAGCTTAAGCCTCTCCTCGAACCTGTTGAAGCTCTGGTTGGTTAGATTCTCATCGTCCTTCAGGAGGTCGACGCCGCCCAACCATATGTCATAGGCTAGCTCCGCGGTCTTCTCGGCGCTTAGGCCGACCTTGGGCTTGGGAACAGTGGCTAATATGGGCCTGCCCTGGACCTTTAGGATGTCCCTGACGCCCTGTATCCCGAATCCTGGGCCTGGAAAGGCTGAGAGTATCTCCGAGGGTATGCTTATGTCCACGAGCCTGAGGCCTTCGAGTGCCTTCATGCCGAATATGTTTCCTGCGAAGCAGCTGAGCATCTGGGGTATATTGCCCATCTCGAAGAGGACTTGGGGGTATGCGACCTTGATGTAAGGCCTCTTAATCCAGAACACCCTGGCGTCAATCCTCCCTATCTCCTCCGTCCTAGTGGTAAGCTCGGTCCAGCTACCCGTAGAGCTCTCTGAAGCAACCCTTCCAGCCGCCTCCTTCATCGACATGCCATCAGCTGGCTCAACCCTAAACAAGGCTATCAAGTCGCTCTCAGAAGGCCTATAACCCAAATCTACATAATCCAGATACCCCATACCGCTTCTCCCGACTAGACTCCCTAAATCATCATATAATCCTTTATCTCTCTAAACTCCTTGGGGTTTGGGCGGTAAAACTTAAAATTGAGGCCGCTTTTTCATGGGTGAAGACCTGGTGTATGTGCTTTATGGTGTCTGGGTTCTCTCTCCAGGTGAGTAGGGGTGATGGTGTAGTATGTTAAAGCAGGTGGAGTTCACCCAGGAGGACCTCTGGGAGGTCATGCGTGCCTTCATAGAGGAGGAGGGACTTGTCCAGCATCACCTCAAGTCCTATAATCATTTCATCAAGGAGGGGTTAAGGGAGCTTATCAGGAACCTGGGAGACCTGGAGGTCAAGACGAAGTATGGGGTTCTCACCCTCAAGATTAGGGACCCTGAGGTTGGGCCGCCCAGGGTCGTGGAGATAGATGGAACCGTCAAGGAGAACGTCAGACCCATGGAGTGCAGGCTTAGAAACCTGACCTATGCCGCTCCACTCTACGTAACTATGAGCCTCTTCCTAGACGGTAAACCTGTAACCAAGCCTGAGAAGGTGGAGATAGGGATTATCCCGGTGATGGTGAAGTCAGATATCTGCCCCCTCTCCAAGATGAGTGACGAGGAACTTATGCAGATAGGTGAGGACCCGAGGGACCCCGGAGGCTACTTCATAATCAATGGCTCAGAGAGGGTTATAGTGGCCATCGAGGACCTAGCACCCAACAGGATACTTGTAACAGAGAAGGAGAGGGAGTCGGGGCAGCCCAGCGCCGTGGTGCTCTCGGCAGCCTATGGACGCCAGGCCAGGACCGAGGTAACATACAAGCCCGGAGGGCCGCTTAGGGTATTCTTCTCCCGCATCTACAAGGGCATACCGGCCATAATCATGCTAAGGGCCCTCGGGATGACCAACGACAGGGAGATAGTTAACATGGTCTCCTCCCTCAAGGAGGTCCAGGAGTTATTGGAGCCATCGTTCCAGGAGGCTGAGGGAATTGACTCGGAGCATGAGGCCCTCCGATACGTGGGGAACAGAATAGCATTCGGGTATGCTGAGGAGTATAGGATTCAGAGGGCTGAGCAGCTGATAGACAGCGTCCTCCTCCCCCACATTGGAACCAACAAAGCCGCCAGATACCAGAAAGCGATCTTCCTCTGCGAGGTCATAGGAAGGCTATTGGAGACAAGCCTAGGCATAAGGAAGCCCAGCGACAGGGACCACTACGCAAACAAGAGGATTAAGCTGGCAGGCCCCCTGCTCATGGAGCTTTACCGCATGGCCTTCATGAAGCTTCTAAGGGATATAAGGTATCAGCTCGAGAAGGCAGCCGCCTCCCACTATCCGGTAAGTATCTCAACCTTCGTCAGGCCCGGTATAGTCTCGGACTTCGTGAAGCATGCATTCGCCACAGGGAACTGGCCTGGAGGAAGGGTGGGGGTTACCCAACTCCTTAATAGGACGAACCACCTAGCAACAATAAGCCATCTAAGAAGGGTTCAGTCTCCCCTGAGTAGGAGCCAGCCCCACTTCGAGGCCAGGGACCTCCATGGAACCCACTGGGGCCGAATCTGCCCCGCAGAGACCCCCGAGGGAAGCAACTGTGGCCTTGTCAAGAATCTGGCTCTGAGCGCCGAGATAAGCTTCCCAGCTAAGCGGAGGGAGGTCCTCGAGAAGCTCTTCTCACTCGGCGTCCTACCGCTCACCGAGGCGATTTCACGCAGGAAACCCCTGCCTGTCAAGGTCTTTGTGGACGGCCTTCTCGTAGGATACCACACTAAGGGAGAGGAGCTGGCAAGAAACCTCCGGGAGCTGAGGAGAAGGGGTGAGATAAGCTGGGAGGTCAACCTAGCCCTCTACAAGTATGACCACGTCCAGGAAATCTGGATAAACACTGATGAGGGCAGGGTTAGGAGGCCGCTTATAGTTGTGGAACACGGCCGCCCCAAGCTTAAGAGACAGCATATAGAGGCCCTCAGGAACGGGACCTTCAGGTTCAGAGACCTCGTCTCCATGGGCGTAATCGAGTTCCTTGACGCTGAAGAAGAGGAGAACGCATACATAGCCCTTAGGCCCGAGGACCTGACCGAGGAGCATACCCACCTGGAGATATCGTCCTACGCCATGCTGGGGGCCGTGGTCTCAATAATCCCATATGCGGAGCATAACCAGTCGCCGAGGAACGTCTATGAGGGAGCCATGGGCAAGCAGGCCCTAGGAGTCCACGCAATCAACTATGACCTAAGAGTAGACTCACGCATGCACATCCTGGTCTATCCGCAGCGTCCCCTCGTAACCACCAAGGCATCGGACCTAGTGGGTGTGAATGATAGGCCTATGGGTCAGAATATGGTGGTGGCGGTCTTGACTGGCCAGGGATACAACATGGAGGATGCTGTTGTCCTGAATAGGTCGGCTGTGGAGCGTGGCCTCGGCCTCTCCCTTAGCTACCGGACCTACGAGGTGGAGGCTAGAACCTACATAGGAGGCCAGAAGGATATAATCTGTATTCCTGAGCCGACGGTGAGGGGATACCGTGGAGAGCAGAACTATAGGGTCCTAGACGCTGACGGCCTAGCCCATATAGAGTCAGACGTCAGGGGAGGAATGGTCATAGTAGGTGTTAAGAGCCCCCCCAGGTTCCTCGAAGAGTATCAGAGAGCGCCCGCCAGGGAGATGATATGGCGTGATTCATCCGAAGCCGTTAGACCATCGGAGGCAGGGGTCGTGGACTCAATCTTCCTGACCGTTACAGAGGAGGGTGACAAGCTGATTAAGGCCAGGGTTAGGAGCTTCTGCGTAACCGAGATTGGTGATAAGTTCTCCTCCAGGCATGGGCAGAAGGGTGTAGTGGGCATGATGTTCCCGCAGGAGGATATGCCATACACGGAGAGCGGGATAGTCCCAGACCTCATAATCAACCCCCATGCCTTCCCAAGCAGGATGACTATAGGCCAGCTTCTCGAGAGCATAGCCGGAAAGGTGGCGGCGCTCAAAGGAGAGTTCATAGATGGGACACCCTTCATGGGTAAGCCATTGGAGGAGCTAAGAAGGGAGCTGGAGGCACTCGGGTTCAAGAGCACGGGCAAGGAGGTAATGTATGATGGATTGACGGGCAAGAGGTTTGAGGCCGAGATATTCGTAGGCGTCGTCTACTACCAGAGACTCCACCATCTCGTAAGAGACAAGATACACGCCAGGGCACGTGGCCAAGTTCAGATGCTCACCAGGCAGCCGACTGAGGGAAGGAGCAGGGGAGGAGGGCTAAAGTTCGGGGAGATGGAGAGGGACTGCCTAATCGCCCACGGAGCAAGCTACCTACTCCTCGACAGGCTACTGGAGCAAAGCGATAAATACACCGCCCACTTCTGCGAAGAGTGCGGCCTCCCAGCATACTATGACCTCAAGCAGGAGCGATTCATCTGCCCAATCCACGGTAAGAAGACAAGGGTTAAACCCGTAACACTCTCCTACGCCTTCTACCTGTTGCTGGAGGAGATGATGAGCATGGGCATCTATCCTAGGATAATTTTCGAGGAGGGAGTGTGAATAGGGATGGCAACATCATTCGGAACGGTTAGTGGAATCAAGTTCGGCATATTCTCACCCGACATGATAAGGAAGATGAGCGTGGCCGAGATACAGAACCCCGACACATATGACGAGGACGGAATGCCCATACCTACCGGAGTAATGGACCCGAGGCTGGGAACACTCGAGCCAGGGCAGAGATGCAAGACATGCGGCAACACCTATCTGGGATGCCCAGGACACTTCGGCCACATAGAGCTACCCGTCCCTGTAATCCACGTAGGCTTCGTCAAACATATCCACAACCTACTCAAAGCCACATGCCGCTCCTGCGGAAGAATCCTGATACCATCAGAAGAGATCGAGAGATATAGGGAGCAGATAAAGAAGATGTATGAGGAGGGCAAGCCGTCCAAGGAGATCTACTACAGGATTCTCCAGCGTGCCATGATGGCTGAGAAGTGCCCGCACTGTGATGAGAAGCAGTATAAGATCGAGTTAGAGAAACCCACAACATTCATCGAGGTGGTAGACTCAGAGAGGATTAGGATGACGCCTCACGCCGTGAGGGCTAGGCTTGAGAGGATAAGGGACGAAGACCTGGAGCTTCTCGGGATAGACCCCAAATCAGCACGCCCCGAGTGGATGGTCCTAACAGTTCTACCCGTCCCGCCGGTCTATGTGAGACCATCCATAACCCTGGAGTCAGGGTTCAGGAGCGAGGACGACCTAACACATAAGCTGGTGGATATACTCAGAGTCGTCCAGAGGCTCAAGGAGAACATCAACGCAGGCTCACCCTCACCCGTAATAGCGGAGCTAGCAGACCTCCTCCAATATCATGTAACAACCTACATCAACAACGAGGTTCCAGGCGTTGCTCCGGCAACCCACCGTAGTGGTAGACCGCTGAAGACCTTAGCCCAGAGGCTTAAAGGTAAGGAGGGTAGGTTCAGGCTTAACCTGAGCGGCAAGAGGGTGGATTTCTCGGCCAGGACGGTAATCTCCCCGGACCCCAACATAAGCATCAACGAGGTGGGAGTTCCCGTGGACATAGCCATGCAACTAACAGTTCCGGAGAAGGTTACCGAGTGGAACTTGGAGAGATTGAAGCAATATGTTAGGAATGGGCCTGACAAGTATCCGGGAGCCAAGTATGTCATAAGACCTGATGGTAAGAGGGTTAGGTTGAAGTTCGCTCAAGACCTGGAGGAGGTAGCCAACACCCTCGAGCCAGGCTTCATAGTTGAACGTCACCTAATAGATGGAGACATAGTCCTCTTTAACCGTCAGCCAAGCCTCCACAGGATGTCTATAATGGCCCACAAGGTCAAGGTTCTCCCCTACAAGACTTTCAGGCTTAACCTCTGCGTCTGCACACCCTACAACGCCGACTTCGATGGTGATGAGATGAACCTGCATGTGCCTCAGAGTGAGGAGGCCCAGACCGAGGCCAGGATACTCCTACTGGTCCAGAACAACGTTCTCTCGCCTAGGTATGGGGCGCCGATAATCGGAGCGATACGAGACTTCCTCACATCAATGTATCTATTGACCAGGGACGACACCTACTTAACCAGGAAGGAGCTCTCATACATACTCTCAGCCATAGGATATGAGGGCGAGATACCTCCACCGGACGTTAAGAAGCCTGAGCCAAGGTGGAGTGGAAAGACTATATTCAGCCTCCTCCTACCGAAGGGATTCAACCACAGATTCAAGGCCTCATTCTCACCCGACATAGAGGTAGTCATAGAGAATGGCAGACTAGTTAAAGGCGTGATAGATAAGAGTGCGATAGGAGTCGAGAAGGCCAACAGCATCCTACATAGAATAGCCGCCGAGTATGGTCCAGATGCAGTAAGGGAGTTCATAGACAAGATAGTCAAGGTAGCCAACACGTACCTGAATCTGCGTGGATTCAGCTTCGGGGTGGACGACCTCTACATACCTGATAAAGCCTACAAGGAGCTGGAGAAAGTATTCAAGAAGATGGATGAGGCGTTTAACGTCCTCAAGGCAAACTATGAGAAGGGTAGGATAGAGGTTAGGCCCGGCGAGACCCTTGAGCAGGCATTCGAGTCAAACATACTCCAGATACTCTCTGAAGCTAGGGAGGAGGCGGGCAAGATAGCGAGAAAATACATCTCACCAGAAAGCTCCGCGGTCATCATGACGAGGACTGGTGCGAGGGGCTCCCTACTCAACATAGACCAGATGGTCGCCGTCGTCGGCCAGCAGGCGGTCAGGAGGGAGAGGATTAAGAGAGGATTCGCCGACAGGGTTCTCACATTCTTCAAGCCCGGAGACGTTTCACCAAAGGCTCGTGGATTCGTCTATAACTCGTTCCTGCGGGGCCTAGACCCGGTGGAGTTCTTCTTCCACATGGCTGGAGGAAGGGATGGGCTGGTGGACACCGCCGTGAGAACCCAGCAGAGCGGATACATGCAGAGGAGACTAATCAACGCCCTCGAATCCCTCTACGTCGAGTATGACGGAACTGTTAGAACCATGGATGAGAAGAGGATCGTCCAGTTCCAGTATGGAGAGGATGGGATAGACCCCTCCAAGAGCTATCACGGAGAGGCCGTAAACCCCAGCATAATAGTCAATAGGCTTGGGATTAAGGGCGGCTCCAAGAGCCCATTAAAGTCCGAGGACCTTAACAGCCTGATTAAGAGGTATGAGGGCAGGCTTCCTGTCAGCGTCCTCGAGAAGGCCAAGGCCACAATCAAGTCTATGAAGATGGGTCGGAAGGATGCCGAGAGATTCATTGAGGAGACCCTGAGAGAGTACCTGAGGAACAGGGTTGAGCCGGGTGAGGCTGTGGGAATAGTTACAGCCCAGTCGATAGGTGAGCCGAGCACCCAGCTAACCTTGAGGACATTCCACTTCGCCGGGGTCAGGGAACAGAGCATCCTACTCGGCCTCCCCAGGCTGATCGAGATAGTTGATGCGAGGAAGACTCCCTCAACACCCATTATGAAGATACCCCTCGAACCCGAGTATGCCAAGAGCAGGACGAAGGCCCAAAGGCTAGCCAGGGAGCTACGTTACACATCCTTCGAGGATATAGTCGCGGGAATAGGGATAGACCTGAAGAGGAACGCAGTCATACTCCAGCTAGATGAGAAGGCCATGAAGGCTCATGGAGCAACCATGAGGCACGTGGAGCAGGCGCTCAAGCAGGCCAAGCTTAAGTATGACTTAGGCGAAGGATTCGTGAGAGTTTATGCAGGTGAGGGGCCGCAGGACCTCGAGAGGCTCCGTGTAAGGCTCCTAGCAATGAGGGTCAAGGGCGTTAAGAGGATTAAGAAGACCATAGTCAGGTATGAGAACGGCGAATACGTGATACTCACAGAGGGCTCCAACCTCAAGGAGGTCATACAGGTTCCAGGCGTGGATTATAGGAGGGTTGAGACCAACAGCATCCACGAGATAGCAGAAGTCTTCGGGATAGAGGCGGCCAGGATGGCCATAGTCAAGGAGATGCAGCACGTATTGGAGGAGCAGGGACTAGATGTGGACGTGAGACACCTCCTACTCCTAGCAGATATGATGACCCTAAGCGGCTCAGTAAAACAGGTTGGAAGGCATGGAGTAGTAAGACTGAAGAGCAGCCCGCTTGCAAGGGCAGCCTTCGAGATAAGCGTCCAGACACTACTCGACGCAGCTGTTAGGGGAGAGGTGGATAGGCTTAGGGGAAACGTGGAGCGCATACTGATAGGCAAGGAGATACTGTTAGGAACAGGCATGGTCTCTCTACTAATGATGTATCCGGGGATAGCTGACGGCGGCTCTAGGACTGGAGGGTCGGAGGAGAAGGACTAGGGAAGGCTCTTATAGACCTGGCGGATGGAGGAAGAGGAAGATGAGAGCCGAGATAGAGGCAAGGGAGCTGAGGAGACACCTAGAGGTCATAAACAGGACGGGAAAGATGATACTCGGGTTCAGGCAGTCCAAGCTCTCAGTCCTTCAACGTAAATCAAAGCTCATCATAATAGCCGGCAACTGTCCTCCCAACATGGAGCGTGAGATAAGGATAGCCTGCAGCATGGCCGGCATCCCTATACTTAAGACAAGCATACCTGGAAGAGAGCTTGGATACATGGCTGGCAAACCATTCTCTGCAGCCGTTATCTCGGTGCTAGACCCAGGGAACTCGAACCTGGTCGAACTGGTCTCACCCCAGGAACAGGAAGAGGCTGCGTGAAGACATTTATAATCGCCCATACACCTAAACTCTGGAATCTTTAGAGGCGTTGATGAGCCTTGAGCGAGGGGTTCAAGCTAACCGACAAGGAGATGAGGTATATCTCCCTCTTCGAGGCCGCTACAGGAGCATCGGTAATCGACTGCGTTGAGTCGGGTGATGTTATAGTCTTCGTGGTAAGCCCAGGGGACATTAGGAAGGCGCTGGCCAGGAGGGGCGCCAAGATACAGCAGTTCTCTAGGATGGTTAAGAAGAGGGTCAAGGTAGTAGAATACTCGGATAACCCGGCCAAGTTCCTTGAGAACGCCCTCCTCCCAGCCAAGCTCATAGAACCCGTCAGAATCTCCGAACGCACCGACGGCAGGAAGGTCGCAGTAGTAACCGTCGACCCCAAGCATAAGGGCATGGCCATCGGAAGGGAGGGGAAGACCATCGAGCTAATCAGATACCTGGTCAAACGGCACCACAAGATAGACCACGTAATAGTCCAGTAAAGGAAAACAAACCATAAATAATGAGTAGAGGCTTCCCCGGGTAGGTGAGGTGCGGCTATGTCTTCTAGGGGAGGAGAGCCCCTAATCCTCTGGTTCGATGAGCTGAGCAAGGATGATATACCTATCGTGGGAGGGAAGAACGCGAACCTCGGGGAGATGACTAAGGCTGGTATACCCGTCCCCCCGGGATTCGCCGTAACAGCCATAACCTATAAGAAGTTCATAGAGGAGACGGGTATAGCCGAGAAGATATACAAGATAATTGAGGAGACTGTCACCGACCCGAGCAATCCCCAGCAGTATGAGGAGGCCTCCAAGAAGATTCGGAAGCTGATAGAGGATACCCCAACCCCCAGATATATAGAGGATGAGATAGTCAAGGCGTATAGGGAGCTTTCCAGAAGAGCTGGGGGAAAGGATGTATACGTTGCCGTCAGGTCATCCGCCACGGCCGAGGACCTCCCTGGAGCATCATTCGCAGGCCAGCAGGAGACCTACCTAAACGTTAGGGGTGAGCGGGAAGTTCTGAGAACCGTTAAGAAGTGTTGGTCAAGCCTCTTCACCCCTAGGGCGATCTTCTACAGGCAGGAGAAGGGGTTCAGGCACGAGAAGGTCCTCATAAGCGTGGCTGTCCAGATGATGGTGAATAGTAGATCCTCAGGCGTCATGTTCACCCTCCACCCCGTAACAGGCGACAGGAACATAATTGTGATAGAGTCCGTGTGGGGTCTAGGAGAGGCCATAGTCTCTGGTGCGGTAACCCCGGACCACTTCGAGGTCGATAAGAACAACTTCAATATTCTGACCAAGCAGGTAGCTCGAAAGGAGGTCGAGTATATCAGGGACCCGAAGACCGGGAAGACCATTCATGCTAAGGTTCCTGAGGACAGGGTTGAGAAGCCCAGCCTAACCGATGAGGAGATAGTGGAGCTAGCTAAGATCGCCAAGAGGATCGAGGAGCATTATGGCACGCCCCAGGATATAGAGTTCGCCGTGGACAGGGACCTACCCTTCCCCAAGAACCTCTTCATAGTCCAGTCTAGGCCTGAAACCGTGTGGAGCGTTAAGGAGGCAGAGGCTCAGGCAGGAGGCGGAGGCAGCCAATCAACCACCGTCGCCGAGGCCAAGATAGTAATCAAGGGTCTACCCGCCAGCCCAGGGGTCCACATAGGCAAGGCAAAGGTCGTCCTCACACCAGAGGAAGCCGCCAAGATGATAGAGAAGGGGGACATACTAGTAACCAAGATGACCAACCCCGACTGGGTCCCATACATGAGGCTTGCCGGGGCCATAGTAACCGACGAGGGGGGCATGACAGCCCACGCAGCCATAGTCTCACGTGAACTCGGGATACCCTGCATAGTGGGTGCAAAGGAGGCCACAAAGCTCCTCAAGACAGGCGAGACATACACGGTGGACGCCAAGTCGGGGGTAATCTACGAGGGAGTAGTAGAGGAGCTGGCTAAGCCGGCTGAGGAGAAGGTGGCAGCCGAGGCTGTGGCCGTGGCCCAGGCCCCTGTCATAACGGCCACCAAGATATTCGTGAACATCAGCATACCCGATATAGCCGAGAAGGTTGCACGTGAGACCCAGGCAGACGGGGTAGGCCTCCTGAGGGCCGAGCACCTAATGCTGAGCGTGGGCAAGCATCCACGCCTACTAATTGAGGAGGGTGGGGAGCAGAAGATGGTGGACGCATTCGCTGAAGGCATTAGGCAGGTTGCCCAGGCATTCTTCCCCAAACCGGTGGTCTACAGGTTCCTCGACTTCAAGCCCGATGAGTTCCTGGCGCTTCCAGGCGGGGAGAAGTATGAGAAGGAGGCAGGCCACGTTGGGCCAAACCCGTTGATTGGATACCGTGGAGCCTTCAGATATGTGAAGGAGCCTGACATCTTCAGGCTTGAGTGCCGTGCCATAAAGAAGGTTAGGGAGGAGTATGGGCTGAAGAACGTCTGGGTGATGGTGCCCTTCGTGAGGACCGTGGACGAGTTCAAGCAGGCCAAGAGGATAATGGAGGAGGAGGGTCTGGTAAGCGGCCCAGATTTCAAGGTCTGGATAATGGTGGAGGTCCCGAGCACGGTCCTCCTAATCGACAAATTCATCGAGGCGGGGATAGACGGCGTAAGCTTCGGGACCAACGACCTAACCATGCTCATCCTAGGGATCGACAGGGACGATGCATCAGTCCAGGAAATATACGATGAGAGAAACCTAGCAGTCCTCCGTGCCATGAGCCACGTTATACGGGTCTGCAGGAAACGCGGAGTAACCACAAGCGTCTGCGGCCAGGCTCCAAGCAACTACCCTGAGATAGTCGAGTTCCTGATACGTGAGGGCGTCACGAGTATATCCGTGAACCCTGACAAGGTTATCGAGACGAGGAACCTGGTGGCGTCTCTCGAGAGGAAGATAATGCTCGAGGACTTGAGGAACCTTAGGGAGCAGGATGATAAGCGCGGAGGGCCAATAGAGTGGAGCAGGGAGCTCGACTAAACACTTAAGAGATGACCCACCCATTAAGCGAGACCGCTAAAACAATAGCAGAGAGGTATCCATGGGCGAGGAAGATAATCGAGGTTGGAGTTGGCTGGAACCCCCAAGTGGCAAAAGAACTTAGAAAACTTCTACCAGAAGCAGAGATAATTCTAGTGGATAAGAATCCTGAGGCTGTGGAGCACCTGAAGACCCTTGGATTCAAGGCGGTTAGGGACGATATCATCAACCCGGACCACGAGATATACATGTCCTCAACCCTAATCTACAGCATCCATCCACCACCAGAGCTAATACCATACATGATACAGCTTGCCGAGAAGGTTGGGGCAGACCTGCTGATAAAGCCCCTGAGCGAGGATGCATACTTGGCGGAGCTGAACACCAAGAGGCGTGTAGGCAGCATGTATTTACTGGTCTCCCACGGAGAGAAGGCTTAGCATTCTCTCTCCGAGCCATCTAAGCTCCCTAGACCCCGAGTCCATGAATGTGTGCGCGGCAAGCATGTATACTCCCTTCTCGAGGTAGAGCTTGGCCTCGGGCCATGGGTCGCCGCTTCTAATGGTCCACCATAGGGAGCGTTCAAGCATGTGGAGGCCGGCTCCCCCCATCTCCCTAATTATCTCGACATCGGTTCTCAGATGCCCTTCCATCTTCCCCGTCCCCGCCAA
>CAZHEC010000021.1:0-12038 GCA_964531465.1 uncultured Nitrososphaeria archaeon
CTCGGCTTCCTTCCAGACGACCTTGACTATGCCTACCCTAACAGGGGAGAGGACGAGACCAACGATATACTGAGGAGGGAGAAATTCTATCTTAAGCTCCCCCACGACCTCTGGTTCTTCTATCTCCCGAGAATCTGCAACCACTGCACCTACCCTGCATGTCTCGCCGCCTGCCCTAGGATGAGCATCTACAAGAGGAGGGAGGATGGGGTCGTCCTAGTTGACCAGGCCAGGTGTAGGGGATACCGTGAGTGCGTGATGGCGTGCCCCTACAAGAAGGTCTTCTACAACCATGTCTCGAGGATAGCGGAGAAATGTGTCTTCTGTTATCCGGCCATAGAAAGGGGTGTCTGGCCTAGATGTATGCGGACCTGCATAGGGAAGATAAGAATGTTCGGCTTCATTAATAGGCCCGAGGAAGCGGACCCCGAGAACCCCCTCGACTTCCTAGTCCACGTGAGGAGGGTCGCCCTCCCCCTCCTACCACAACTCGGACTCGAGCCAAACATCTACTATATCCCGCCCACCCACGTATCGGACATAAAGTTCCTCCAGATGCTGTTTGGACCAGAGGCTCCGCAGGCTGTTGAGACATACAAGAAGGCTATGGAGGGAGGGGACTTGGAGCTTATAGCCGTCCTACACCTCTGCGTCTCAACAGACCGCATCATGACAAGGTTCAAGCTCAGGGGCGACAAGGAGGTTCTAGGGTTCAATGAGAAAGGCGAGGAGGTGGTGAGGGTTCCACTAAAGGAGCCGACAATAGTCAGGCCATTCTATGACGATAAGCTCAAAGTCTATAGACATAATTCGCCATGAGGTGAGTAATCATGGCCCAGAACCAGGATGAGAAGAAGAGAAGGCGCAGAGTCCTTGCAGCAGCCGCAGCCCTTGCAGCCTCGGCTGCAGGCGTCCTTGCATTCTCGTGGCTCTGGCCGAGGCCCAAGCCGAAGCCTAGGGAGACGCCTACACAGACGGTAACAACTCTGGAAGCTGATGTTATTGCGGTCAAGGTTGATGAGGCTCCTATCAGGGACCCGGACTCACCTCTATGGGAGCAAGCAGAGGAGTCAAGCATCAGGCTGGCGGAGCAGGCCATCGTTCCACCTATTAAGATGGACGTTCCCGGAAAGCCCCTAAAGGTTAGGGTGCTGTATGATTCTAAGTGGGTTGCATTTAGGCTGGAATGGGAGGACGAATCCGTGGAGCAGCACACCATCAAGGTTAGGCAGTTTAGGGACTCATGCGCCGTCCTCCTGACGAAGCATCCGGCGCCACCCGAGGCAAGATTCATGGGAACAAAGGATACGCCGGCCACGATACTTCACTGGAGGGCTGACTGGCAGCTCGACGTGGAGGAGGGGTTCCAGGACCTCGAGGTAGCGTTCCCTAACGTGGCATCAGACTACTACCCCATGATGATGGGCAAGAGCAGGGATGGGAAACCCCCTAAGACCACCGAGTTCACGGAGGAGGCCAGGCTCTGGATACCTGGATGGAGTGTGGGCAACCCGATATCCCAGCCCGAGAAAAAGAGTCCGGTGGAGAAGCTCCTCGCAGTGGGGCCAGGCTCGATAACCAGCCTACCGACCCAGGATGCTGAGGGCTGGGGAAGATGGGTGGAGGGTAAATGGAGGGTGGTGATAGCCAAGAAGCTTAAGGCAAGCGACGAGGCCGAGGGAGAGATAAGCCTTGAACCAGGCCAGCTCTACACAGTCGCCTTCACCGTCTGGTACGGCCAGATGGGCGATAGAGGTGCGAGAAAGAATCCTAGCTTCCTCCACACCCTCAAACTCGAGTAACCATGAACCTCCAAACCCTCCTGATAAGGGCTACGGTCATAAAACTAGTCGCAGACAGCTACACATCAGACGTCAAAAAGCTCAGAGAGAACATGGAGAAGCTGAGGGAGATAGCCTCGAGGATGGGCGCAAGAGACATTGAATCCCAGATAGACGGCATACTGGGAGCACTTGAGGAAGAATCCGAGATAATCCAGGGAGAATACTTTAGGTTATTCGAGCTGGGTGAGGCCCCACCCTACGAGACAGCCTACACATGCAGCATGAATCCTCATAGGGCACAGTTCGAGAGAGCGGATATAGCAGGCTTCTACAAAGCCTTCGGAGTCAAGCCCTGCAAGGAACTACCCGACCACATCGCAGCAGAACTAGAATTCCTCTCCCTCCTCCACCTAAAAGAAGCAAACGCACTAAAAAACAACAAACAACAAGAAGCGGAAATCTGCCGAGAAGCAAGAATAAAATTCCTCAAACAACACTTAACATGGATACCCCAACTACATCAAACCCTCCAACAAAAATCAAAAACAAAACTCTATCCCCAACTCACCAAACTAACCCAAACAATCATAACACACCTCCACAAGAAATAGATGCGGCCGCCGGGATTTGAACCCGGGATCTTCGGCGATCCACCCCCAGTAAGGGGTTGGCAGGCCGACGTCTTAACCAGGCTAGACCACGGCCGCTTTCACGTTGAACTGTATAAAATTAGATTTCAGCGTATATATTAACTCTCCTTCATAGTAGCTTACCAAACTACCTATATTATAGGAGTTTTTGATTCTCAAAGCCTTCTTTTATAAGTAGCTCTTTAAGTTTTTCCTGTTTTCTGGATATACTGAAACCCACTAACTGCGCGAATCTTAGATGATCCCTTTTAGAACGGATTATCAGGTCATAGTTAGTTCTTCTTCGTTTACAAATTTTTCCCGAATAAGGTGAAGTAAACTTTGTTCCTTCATCGAAACGAGGACGATAATTTGATTTTATCGATAATTTCTGTAAAAGCTTTTGAAAAAGTATTATTTGTTGTATATCAGTATTTGTTCCTCTTATGCTTTTTCCACTTACATTAACACTTCCCTCCGCGTCAAACCAACCTCTACAGGCTAATCTTGGATATTTCTCAAGAATTGAGTAAACGAGCCATGGATCTTCTTTTGCTAAAGTTAAAATCATCCATAATAAGACATTACTAACTTTAACTTCCCATCTTTTATTATACGTATCCCATTTAGGCTTGTAAGAGTTAAGGTTGCCGGTAACTTTAGCCAGAGACTCACCCCACTTTTGAGCAAACTCAATATCCTTAGAATTTAATTTAATATAATGTTTAAAGGCTTTCCTATCAATTGCTAAAGAACCATCTCCTAGCCACGCACCAATTACATATCCAAGCTCTGGGCAATTGTTTATTTGACCGCATCTTCGTAAAGGGTTATGTCTTGTTTTGATCCAGTTACATACCTGCCCCGGGCTAACTCTAATGCTGTAAACATCCCGAAGTTCTTTAGCAATTCTTTTGTAACTCCATTTCATTTGACGAAGCTTTAGGGCATCATAATACGCGAGAATCCTCTCAGGCAAAGCAGCATATTTTCCCACTAATTCTTTCTTCAACTCAGGAGATTCATTAAAAATGAGGCAAACACGTAAAATAAGCCTCCACAATTCATCGGCCATATCAGCTATAATACTTTCCATTCTTTCACGCGCATTTTCTTTCCTTATCACTCTTAACCACTTTCCTGGAATTGTTTGAGAATCATCTATAATCTCTTGTAAAGTTTCACTCCAATTCTTCTTTAATTTATTTGCTAAGATCTTCGCACATACAAGAATTAACGCTGACTTAGGGGTTATTCTATGTCTGCTTCTTAAACTACTAATTTCTTCTACTAGATGCTGTTCATTCACTATTTTCAGCACTTTACCTAGTAGGTTTGATTCTTTAGATGATAAGGGGTAATCTTTTAGTGTATTGATCTCTTCGAGAGTAACGGTGTTATCTCTTTCAGAAATCCTCATGATTCTTTTCCCTTTCCAAAATCCAGCCTCAATTTCTCCATATACTCCAGCAGTGATGAATTTTCTAACAATGGGCCTATATACTATTATATCATGTAGTGAGGCTAAATACTCGTAAACGGCCATCGAACGCTTATGCCCATACTTAATTTTTGCTGGATTGGTTATTTTTGCTTCCGGGAAATTTTCTATAATAACTTCCAAGTCCTTTTTCTCGTACTCGGTTCCGTACATGAATTTTGGATGTGCATAATATATTGACAACACTCTTACATATAGCTCCCTTAGATGTATTTAAATAAATCATCTTTCCTCCCGGAACATTACTTAACAGGCTGGCATCCTACCAGACTAGACTACGGCCGCCTATCCTTCTTTTGGCAGCCGATTTTATTTGAGGTTTTCTATTAGGGTGTTTTCTATTGGGCAGAGTAGGCGGCTTATCGTTGTCCATGTGTCGAGGGGTTGTGGGTGGATGCTTATGGTTAGCTGGGCTTGTTGTGCTGTTTCTTGGCTGAAGTCTCCGTGTGGGAATCCGCCTATCATGGCTGCGGGTTGTCTGTGTTGGAGTATTAGTTCTGCTAGTTTTCTGGGTTTCATGTATTCTCCTTTCTCCGAGAGTAGTATTGTTATGTCGGGTGATAGTTCCCCTAGGAGTTCCTTGAGGCTCTTTTTCTCCATTTTCAGGAGGGTTTTCTCCCCTGCCTCCACCCTCGGCTCCTTGTAGAGCTTCTCCATAAGCCCCTTAAACCGGTCATAGTTTCTCGGAAGCCTTGTCTCCGGGTTTACCCAGATTATATGGCCGCTTCTCGCCTGGACATAGGTTTCCAGCATCCCCATCCTGTTTAAAGGCGAGCCTAGGGCCTCGAGTAGGGCTAGGTGGATTATATCCGGCCTGCCCCTGTTATGGGAGTCCCGGAGCTTCTTCATGGCCGCGTGATGATGGCTTCTGTCGAGCAGGACCTCCCATGGTTTCTTACCACGTCTCGAGGCGTATGAGCGGACTGCAGGGTGCTTCCACGTCTCTCTTGGGGCTAGCTCGAGGGCCGACTCAACCAATATGAGTATGAGTTTTTCCACGCCTGCGGGAAGATGGGGGACAGAGCTATTAGGGTCTTGCCCAGCTTCAGCACTAGGATGCCCGACATACGGAGAATAGCCTTGGAGAGGGTTGCCAGACTTATGGAGTTCGCCGAGAGGCATGGATATGAGAGGCCGAAGCTGGCCAGGGAAGCAGTTTTACAGGCCATGCGTATAGCTAGGAAGGCCAGGGTCAGGATACCTTACAGGTATAGGAGGCTCTTCTGCAGGAAGTGTGGGACACCTTTCCTAACCCATGACGCCTTCAGGGTAAGGGTTAGAGCTAGACGGACAACCCACGTAGTAATAACCTGCCTGAGATGCGGACATATCAGGAGAATCCCCGCCTTAAGAGAGAAAAGACCCAAACAATGAACCAAGCATCAGTTTTCTGCAATATTAACAGCAGCGAAAACTACTATTGGGAAGTTCTGGAAGACGTTTTGAAGGGTTAATGGCTAATGGAGTATGGAGGTTGTCAGGGTCTTCGGATAGGAAGCCGTGGAGTAAATTCCTTAGATGAGTGTTCACCATAGGACAAATCCTAAATAATGGGAGTTTTTACTGAGGCGGAGGGATGGTATCACACGTAGAGGCAGCGGACCCGCAGAAGCTCATCGAGAAGGTGGCGAACTATCTTAAGGAGAATCAGCTCGTCCAGCCTCCCCCCTGGGCTCCATTCGTTAAGACAGGGGTCCATAAGGAGCGGCCGCCTCAGAACCCTGACTGGTGGTATATCCGTGCAGCCGCCATTCTCAGGAAGCTCTACCTTAAGGGGCCGATAGGGGTCTCGAGGCTGAGAAACCTCTACGGCGGGAGGCATAGGAGGGGTCATAGGCCGCCCAAGTTCGCCAAGGGTAGCGGGGCCATAATCAGGAAGATTCTACAGCAGCTCGATGCGGCAGGTCTCTCGCAGCAGCTCGACAGGAAGGGGAGGGTCCTAACGCCTAAGGGCAGGAGACTTCTAGAGGAGGCGGCTAAGGCGGTCCTCAAGGCAGAAGCATCCCAGAAAGCCTAACCCACATACATGGGCCCCTTGGGGTATAAAGTCTCCATGTTAGCCGCAGACCCAACGGCCTCCTCAGGCCATTCTAAGGACGTGCCCCCTACTATCGCCCAAGAACATTAAGACCTGTGTAAAGATGTTCTCTTCTGACTAAGCGAATAGGCATCTAATATCCTTGATGAGTCTTTCAGCAGCCTTCCGTCATAGCGTCTAATAGCCTGCTCTAGGGTCAGCCTGGTTGTTTCTTCTAGGGAATGTATTTAAGTCTGGTGGGCTTGGTGTAGGCCGGGATACCTGGTCATGTCGCTTGACGATGAGGAGCTTGAGAAGATTAGGCAGAGGAAGATGGAGGAGCTTCAGCGGAGGATTGCCGAGGAGGAGGCTAGGAGGCAGAGGGAGCTTGAGAGGCAGGCGGCCATGAGGATTATCCTGACGCCTGAGGCACGTCAGAGACTCGCCAACCTGAGGCTGGTCAAACCCGAGCTAGTGGCCCAGCTTGAGGAATACCTGCTCCAGCTAGCCAACTCGGGGAGGATTAGGATGCCTATCACGGATGAGGTTCTTAAGGAGATTCTTGCACGCATAACCTCTAGTAGGAGGAGCATAAGGATTAGGAGGCTCTGAGAGGATGACCATAAGAAGCCTTCCGCTCAAGAAGAGGCTTGCAAAGGCCATGAGGAGGGCTTGGCCCGTCCCAGCATGGGTCATAGCACGGACCCACGGCAGGGTTAGGTTCCATGTCAAGAGGAGGCATTGGAGGAGGGGTAGGATTAAGGCATGAGCGAGATAGTCTTGGAGCGTGAGTACGTCATACCTCTTCGGGATGCATACGAGGCCTCGAGACGTAGGAGGGCCAAGAGAGCTATCAACATAATTAGGGAGTTTGCCATGAGACACATGAAGGCGGAGGAGGTCAAGCTCTCCCAGGGAGTGAATCAGCTTGTCTGGAGCAGGGGTATCGAGAAGCCTCCTAGGAGGATTAAGGTCATCATGAGGAAGGATAATGATGGAGTCGTGGAGGTTCTCTTACCTGAGGAGGCGGAGGAGAGGAAGCGTAAAGAAGAGACTAAATCTGAGAAAGAGTCCGAGCAATCACCCTAGCTATCCTCTCCGCGAGAGGCGGCGGCACAGCCTCCCCAACCTGGTCAAACTGCCTATCAACCCCGCCGTAGAAGACATGTGTGTCAGGGAATCCCATGAGGCGCGCCTGCTCCCTAACTGTTAAAAGCCTGTCCTCGTATGGGTGGATGAACCTAGATTTACCATGTATTGTTGGAGCAAGCCTCTTTGGATGAAGCCTAACCCAGTTTCTATGAATCCTGCCTAGGGAGTCCCTATAGGTGTAAAGGGCCTGCCCCCACCTCAGCCTCTTAATCTTCTCCACCCTGTTCCTACCCGTCTTAACAGGTATATGGTTGGGCACCTCGCCTAACGGGGGAAGACCGCTCAACGCCTCCCCCACAACCTTCCCCCTCTCCTCCATACCGCTTAGGTCTAACTCGATGTTGGAGACGAATAACCTTGTCCTCTTAGAGGATACCCCATATCTATGTGCCTCGAGAATGTTGAAGACCGCCTTATACCCTATCCTAGCGAATAGTCTTCCAAGAACCTTGTCAAGCCCTCCGTCAATCATGTCTGGGACGTTCTCTAACACATAGATTTTCGGCCTAAGCTCCTCGACCAGCCTGATGAACTCTAGAACCAGTCTGCCTTGGGAGTCCGACATAAGCCTGTCTAGAGGGTCCCTCTTCCTCCTAGGGTTCATGCTTGTGAAGGGCTCGCATGGAGGGCCGCCTATGATTATATCAACCTCTCCTACAGCCTCTCTAACAATCCTCCCGCTAACTCTCTTAACATCTTCAGCAAACAGGAACACGTCGGGAAAATTGTGGAGATACGTCTTGACTATGTGGGGGTGATTCTCTATAGCTGCAGCGACAAGCCCTCTAAACCCGAGGCTGAACCCGCCTGCGCCTGCGAAGACGTCTAGGACCCTTACATCCACCTTAAGGGCACCATATGTATCCTATCTAGCGGGGATGATTAAAACCATGCTAGGCCCCCTCTTCCTGGAGCCATTCCTCGTAGATCTTCTGGACCCTGTCGGCCACAGGCCCCCTTCCCTCAACCACCCCATCCTTAGTAACCCTAACCCTGTCCATGACAAGTATGACTCCAGCCTCCTTCACATATCTCACCATATTTGGGAAAACCTTCTCAAGCTTCTCTACGAGCCTATCCAGGTCAGGCCCAGCCTCCACCACCTCTATGGTTACTATGCTTCCACCCGAGATGAAGAGCTTGGGAATCTCCCTACCCTTCTCATCCCGTGCATCAGCCAGCCACAGGCTATAGTCTCCCGAGTTATACGCGGACACCTTTCCCTCAAACCATACCCCGTTGCTTAGATACACCCTCACAGGCTTATCTAGGAGGGATGCAAACTCGTCTGAGAACCTTTTGGATGCGATGGCCGACAAACCCCCTCAACACCTCCCTGGAAAAAGATATCCCCCGACAAATAATCCTTTCTTAAAAATCTATTAATCCTCTTTGTCAGGGTAGCTAATAGGAGGGATGCAATGGATATGACGCTGTTCATCCGGGTTAGCTGTGGATGCGGGTTCCATAGGTATGCGGAGGGTAAGAACATCGAGGAGGTGATTAAGGTGTTGGAGGAGGCAGAGGCCCACGTCAATGAAACCAACCATACAGTAACGGTGAGCGGAACAAGCAGACCTTAGCTGAGAATTTTTATAACCATCAGGTAATGAGGTTGAGGCGTGATAAAGGTTAAGCGGGTCTACGATGAGTGCTCGGAGGATGACGGGGTTAGGATACTTGTAGATAGGCTATGGCCCCGTGGAATAGGCAAAGACGAGCTTAAGATAGACCTATGGTTGAGGGACATCGCTCCCAGTAACGAGCTAAGGAGATGGTTCGGCCACAGGCTTAAGAGATGGAGTGAGTTCAAGCGGAGATACCATGCAGAGCTTGAGGAAAAGAAGGGGCTCATAAAATACATAAAGGAGCTCGAAAAAGAGAAAAAGACCATAACACTCCTCTATTCAGCCAAAGACCCAATACGCAACAACGCCATAGCCTTAAAAGAATACCTGGAGAAACATGATATCCCTCAACCTTAATTAAATCCCAGAAAGAGAAGGAGGGCGGAAGGCCCCGGTAGTATAGCCAGGACAAGTATTCGGGCCTTTCGAGCCCGAGACCCGGGTTCAAATCCCGGCCGGGGCACCACCAATCTATGCTGGACTTGAATACTTATTAGTATGGTCATAGGGTATCTGTTTATGAAGCGTTTAGAGATTTCTGGTGTGAATGAGGAAAAGATCGTTGAGAAGCTTCTTAGCGCTTTTGCAGATGAGTGGGTTGCCGCTTACTTCTACACATTAACAGCCTATTCGATTAAGGGTAATTTATCCGAGGAGATTGCGGAGCATTTCCTGAAAGAGGCCGAGGACGAGATTAGGCATGCCCGCATGATAGCGGACAGGCTGCAAGACTTCGACGTAGACCCTCCAAGAGACTTCACAAAACTCTGGGAGATATCCGGATGCAAGTATCCGCCAATACCCGATGACCCATATGATATAGATGGATGGATTAAGGCGGCTGTGGAGGCTGAGAGATGCGCCATCAAGGCCTACAAGGAACTATATGACCTAACCCATGGATATGACCCTGTTACCGAGGAGTTGGCAGAGGATCTGCTTAGGGATGAGGTTCGGCACGAGACCATGCTGCGGAACCTTCTCTCTAAAGATGCTGCCAAGAAGCTCTAAACATCACTTTTTCTTTAATCTCTTTAATATGTCAAATACCTGGCCAAGCCTGGCCTCTATACCGTATCTATCCTCGTTGAACCTCATGTGTAGGTAGAGTGAGAGGAAGAGATGCCAGTCGGTCATCCATCTGAAGGTCCCCGTCATCTTCTTCCTAACTAGCTCGAATATCTTCCAATATATGTTGAATTTTCTCAGTATCTCCCTTCTGTATCTCCTGAGGTTTTCCAGGTTCTCCTTAAGAATCTTGGCCGAGATTATGCTTGGAATTATCCCTTCGCCTAGAACGGGGTAAACGGTTCCTATAGCCTCACCTACACCAACTATGTTTCCATGGAATATTGGCTCCATAAGTTTAGGAGGCGCTATCCTCACGGGTCTCCCAATTCTCCTAAGAATCTCTCCGCCGTTTCTGTTCATGAATTTCTGGAGAACCTGAATGTGTCGTTTGTAGTAGTCTCCCGCACCTACATGCGCAAATCCATCCCCAAGCGGGAAATACCATAGATATCCCGAGAGTTCGGGCATAGGCTTCACATAGAAGTCGTCGAAGGGCGGGTTCCTATACTTGACTAGATACTCGAGGGTTGGGATGAAGTAGTCTTTCTTAGGCTTGGGTAGGAGAACCCTGTTGAATCCGGTTGAGTCTATGATTAGGTCGAATCCCTTGGGAGGCTTTCTAACCTTTACGCCGAATCTCACCTCCCTTCCCTCGAATAAATCCATCTCGAATCTTCCCTTATCGAATGTGCATAAGCCCTTTAGCTTTAGGTGGAGGGTTGTCCAGCCGAGGTCTACTGTCATCTCCCTGCCCACATGAATCACGTAGTCGTCGAAGTTTAGCCCAACCTCCCTGCATAGCTGCCTCATGGTGTTAAGGCTTGTCCCCCATGCACAGATGGGATACCAGTCCTCCCTCCTATTGTGGTCAAACCCCACAACCTTATGCTCGTCGCCGAGACTTGCCAAGAGATAGGAGCCCGCTACCCCAACCCCCACGACAGCGACCCTCACAAACCCACAGCAAAACCCAAACCGATTTAAACCTTGGGGGATAACCATTAAATCTTACCCAAGGAGAAGATTAACTCGGGGCCCGTAGCTCAGCCTGGTGGAGCAGCGGGCTCATAACCCGTTGGTCGTGGGTTCGAATCCCACCGGGCCCACCTTTACCATTTCTTGAATCTTCTAGTGTTTTTTTGCGTTTCCTCTAATTTATCTTAATAATATTTTGTGTTTGCTGCGTTTTCAAGATTTATATAGAGGGGTCTTGATGGGTGCTTGGTGCCTTTAATGGCTCGTAGGCTTCACCTGTTTTTCCTGGCCCTGCTCTTCCTCGGTGTCCTGGCTACGGGCGTCGCCCAGCAGGTTATAACTACCACAACCACCACGGTAATCACCTTGCCTGGGACCTCCTACACCACTACCATGACCCTTGGGGGAGAGATGGGGGAGGCCACGGTCCAGTATCCAGGATACATCATGATTAACGTGGAGAAGAGGCCTGACCAGACATGCATCATAGTGATTAATCCCATGGAGCCTCCCACCGAGCAGGTGATAGAGTTCCCAGGCCAGACAATAGCCATGCCCGGGACAACCTTCGTCTTCTCAACCGTTCTAACCAACCCCACGTTTGTAACTGTTGGGGAGAGTGTTGAGGAGGGATATACAACCACGAGAACCGGTATGGACTTCTACGAGTTTGCCACCACGTATTCCATCGACGGGTTTACAACAACTGTTTTCATGCCTATACCTGTTTACGGTGAGATAATCGAGTCCTGCGAGTCCATAACGGTCAAATTTGAGAACACCTTCATATTGGAGACTGTCCCGGCCACAGTATTCATAGCCTGGGGATTCCCTGGGACGACCTTCATAATTCCTGGAACAACATATACAGTGACCCAGGAGCTTGGCGACATGACTGTTCCCCCGCCCACCACCAAGACTACGACGAGGAAAGGGACGACCCAGACCTTCAGCACTAGCACGCCTGGAACAACCTACACAACAACGGTATCCATGGAGCCTACAACAATCACCACCGTGATAGAGGAACCTGGGCAGGTAATCACCTCGACAATAACAACTGTAATCACGATTGAGGAGACAGGGTCCCCAACAACAGGAAAAGAAGAAACACAAACAACCGGAACGGCAACTCAGGAGACCGCTGGAACCCCGACAACCCAAGTTACCACAACACCCAAACCGCCCAAAACAACCCAGACACAGACGGCAGCCCAACCACAAATACCAATAGGACTAATAATAATAGCGGCGTCAGCAATCCTAATACTAGTAGGAGCC
>CAZHEC010000022.1:0-11819 GCA_964531465.1 uncultured Nitrososphaeria archaeon
AACCTGCCATGCCTATAACCCTTTGGAGGGTGGCCAACGATATTAATAGGATACCCACAGAACTTGCATCTATTCTTCTCATCAAGATTCCACTGAGTTATGTCAAACCCATATCTTCCGACCACAATCTTTCCGCACTCAGGACAATATGTGCTCTCATACGGATGTCCCGGAACATTTCCCACATAGACATACTTCATTCCCTCTTCTCTCGCTATCTCCCAATGTTTCTCAAGGGTTTTCACGGGAGTCCACGGTAAATGCATTAGCTTGTAGTCTGGGTGAAACCTTAAGAAATGTATTGGTATGTCGGGTCCTAGGTTGTCGTATATCCATCTGACCAGCTTTCTCGCCTGCTCTAAGCTGTCTCCGATCTCAGGAACTACTAGGTCAGTAATCTCTATATGGATTCTTGTCTTATCTCTTATCTCGAGGAGTGTCTGGAATATCGGCTCGACATCGGGAATCCCGATGTATTTTCTCACGAATTTGATCTCGCCGTTCCCCTTAAAGTCCACCGTGGCGGCATCTAGAAACTCTCCAGCCTCCTTTACTGCCTCAGGCGTCCAATAACCATTAGTTACGAAAACGTTGATTAGCCCCTCCCTCCTAGCAATTACCCCAACATCATGTGCAAACTCCATGAATATTGATGGCTCATTGTATGTGTAAGCGAATCCGTGGGCGCCATACTTCTTAGCAAGCTTGACTAAGAGCTCGGGGGAAACGTCTATTCCCTCAACCTTCCTCCTCTGACTAATATCAAAGTTCTGGCAATAGAGGCACATCCAATTGCATCCCGTAGTTGCTATGGAGAATATGCTTGTCCCAGGCATAAAATGCGTTACTGGTTTTTTCTCTATTGGGTCTATGTGGGCAGTGATTATCTTGCCGTAGACTAGTAGGTAGAGAACTCCGTCTACATTCTGCCTTATCCCACAGAACCCTATCTGGCCGGGCTTAAGCCTACAATACCTGGCACATGCTGTGCATTTGACCCTACCTTCTCCCAAGTCCTCGAACAGCCTCGCCGGCCTACCCGTAATCGCTCTCTGCATCCCCTAGTTTATTTCCCAGCACTTTTTATAAGCCTTAAGAGGCTTCACCCTTCTGGGATGAAGGGCGTATATCTTCTCTATCTTAGAGTCATTAAGAGCATTAGGGTTAGGGTTGGCTCCCTAGGAGTTCTCAGACTCACCCCCGGACTATACATCTATGTAGGCTCCGCCCAAGGAACGCTGGAGAGCAGGGTTAGAAGACATGCATTAAAAAGAAAGAAGAAACACTGGCACATAGACTACCTTACGGGAAACAGGTGGGTGAATACTCTCAAAGCCGAGGCCTACCCCCTACCTAGACACTACGAATGCCTACTAGCCTCAAGACTCCGGAAAATCGGGCAAGAGATTCCCAGATTCGGAGCATCTGACTGTCACTGCGCATCCCACCTCTTCAAGATAAACCACGAAAACGTTAACGAGGTTATCAAGACGATTACGGAGTTGAATCCACATTTAATCGAGTTAAGGTAAGGTTTTTATTATCCGCCAAGAAATTATTTAAACCGGCTTCTTCATGGTGGAGATTCTTAAGCATGATGTAGTTATTGTAGGTTCAGGGCTTGCAGGTCTTAGGGCTGCTATAGAAGCAAGCCGTGTGAGCAATGGGAGGCTCTCGGTAGCGGTTGTCACCAAGACACAAGTTATGCGTTCTCATTCGGTTTCAGCCGAGGGCGGGACTGCAGCGGTCCTCTACACTGACGAGGGAGACTCCTTTGAATCCCATATGTATGACACAGTTAAGGGAAGCGACTTTCTCGCCGATCAGGATGCGGTAGAATTATTTGTGTATGAGGCTCCCAAGGAGATTCTCCAGCTTGAGCATTGGGGTATGCCTTGGTCGAGGAGGGAGGATGGACGTATTGCACAGAGATATTTTGGGGGGATGACTTATCCGAGGACGTGCTTCGCCGAGGATAAGGTAGGGTTCTTCGAGATGAGCACCCTCTACGACACATGCCTCAGATGGGATAATATAACATTCTACCAGGAATGGTTCGGCGTATCTGTGCTCACCGAGAATGGGCGATTCAAGGGGATAACAGCTATAGAGATGAAGACGGGGAACTTCTATGCAATAGAGGCGAAGAGTGGTATAATAGCCACAGGTGGGGCAGGGAGACTCTACTCTTTCGCAACCTTCGGACACTCCTCAACCCCGGATGGACTCTGGATGGCCTACAGGGCAGGCGCACCGCTAAAGGACATGGAGTTCGTCCAGTTCCATCCCACAGGCTTAATCCCCTCAGGAATACTCATAACCGAGGCGGCTAGGGGCGAGGGAGGGATCCTCCTAAACGCTAAGGGAGAACGCTTCCTCAAACGCTATGCACCTAAGAAGATGGAGCTCGCCCCAAGGGATATAATATCAAGGGCTATGTATCAGGAGATGTTGGATGGAAGGGGTGTTGAAGGGCCGGGAGGCATGACTCATCTATGGCTTGACCTGACAGTGATTGAGCCAGAGAAATTGAAGGAGAGGCTTGCGGGAATACGTGAGATATGTCTTAAACTTGCCGGGATAGACCCTATAAATGAACGCATACCGGTAAGGCCGGTGGCCCACTACTACATGGGGGGAATCCACACAGACATTAAGGGCGCAACCCCTATAGCAGGTCTCTGGGCAGCTGGAGAAGCCGCATGCGTAACAATCAATGGAGCTAACAGGCTTGGCTCAAACTCTACTACCGAGTGTCTTGTCTGGGGAAAGATTACAGGAGCAGAAGCGGCTAGGTTTGCTATGGAGCATAGAGGTGATGGCGGTATACCGGTAGAGCAGGCCGAGGCGGAGGAGAAGAGGATCTTTGACGGCATGCTGGGGAAGGCTCCTAAAGAGAACCCATACGAGATTAAGAGGAAAATCCAGAGAATAATGGATGAGCACTGCTACATATACCGTGATGGGTCAAGTCTTGAGGAGGGGCTAAGGAAGCTCAGAGAGATAAGGAAGGAGGCATTCATGGGCGTCGAGGACACAAGCAGGATATATAACACCAACCTAACCAACGTGCTCGAGATAGAGGCAATGTTGGAGATTAGCCAAGCGATAATGGTCGCAGCCCTTCACAGGACAGAGTCCAGAGGAGCTCAATATAGGACAGATTACCCGAAGAGGGATGACGAGAACTGGCTTAAACATATCCTCCTACACTACACCATAAAGGAGCCTGAGATAAGCTATGCTCCGGTTAAGATAACCAGGTTTAAGCCCGAAGAGAGAAAGTATTAGGGGGGTGGATGTATGGGTTCCCTAATCTTAGCACTCAAGACCTGGCTTCTCCCATTCAAATATGGGCTGGAGAGATGGAGCTACACGCTCCAGAGAATATCAGGAGTGGTAATAACACTCTACTTTGTGGCCCACGTTATAGAGACAGGAAACGTGATAGGAGGCCCAGAGGTATGGAGTGTGAGACCTAACGCTCTAGAGTATGCCGAGAAAATCTGGACTAGGACGATAGAGTTCCTGTCAAACCCATTATTCGACCTCGGACTGGTAATAATAGGAGGGATGGTAGCCTTCCACACAATCAACGGAATCAGATTATTCCTAGCGCATATGGGGTGGGGGCTTGGAAGACCTGGAAGGCCAGAATATCCCTACAAGCCAGCCTCCATGTCTCCAATACAGAGAATACTATTCTGGGTAAGTATAGCCTTCGCAGTATTCGCAATAATATACACTCTTGATGCATTCTTCGAGGTGTTGGGCCATGGTTAGCGAGAGAACCCTAATGCTAATACACTACCTCACAGGTATAGGAATACTAATAGCAGGCGCCATACATATAGGGACAGTATTCTTAACAGCCCCAGTAGAGGAGAACCTGCAATTCAGCAATAGTCCCTTCGCAGTAATCAACGTATATAGGAGCACTATCCTAGCCGCGAGCCTTGAGGCTCTATTGCTCATGGTTGCCTTCCATGGATTCAATGGTCTCAGAGTAATCCTGCTTGAACTCCATCAATCACCGAGATGGGAGAAGGCGGTAAACTGGATACTCACTGTAATTGCATTAGTGGTAGTCATATATGGGACCAGGACCATCCTCATCGCCCACCTAATAGCCCAGGGGTGAAAGAAATGGAGAAACTGGAGGAAGTAATCTTCAAAGTATTCAGATATGACCCATCAAGAGACCGTGAGGGAAGATTTCAGACATATAAGGTTCCATTGGTTAAGGGATTGACAGTCTTAGATGCATTAATCTACATCAAGGAAAACCTTGACCCAACACTCTCCATGAGATACTCATGCAGAATGGCTAGCTGTGGCTCATGCGGGATGACTATCAATGGGCTACCCAGGCTCGCATGCTATACCCAAGTAAAGGAACTTAATAGTAAGATAATCGTTGTGGAACCCTTGGTAAACTTTCCAAAATTAAGAGACCTAGTCTCCGACTTCGAAGACTTCTTCGCAAAGCATAAGGCTATGAAACCATACCTGATACGGGGTGATAAGGAGGAGCAGGAGAGTCCAATAGACCAATACAGGCAGAGCGATGAAGAACTTCTCCAATACCTACAATTCGCATACTGCATTAAGTGTGGGTTATGCTATGCTGCATGTCCTGTGGCTGCAACAGATAAAGAGTTTCCGGGGCCTCAGGCACTCGCCCAGCTCTACAGATATTATGCGGATAGCAGAGACCAGGCGGGAGAGGCGAGGCTTAGGATTGCGGACAACTCCCATGGAATATGGAGATGCCACTTTGCCGCTTCCTGCAGCTACGTATGCCCAAAGGGGGTTGACCCAGCTCTCGCTATACAGCTTCTAAGAAGGGCAGTCCTATTCGGTGGAAAGAGATAGTCTACTTCCTCTTCTTCCTCTTCTTCGCCTTCTCTATAATCATCTTAGAACGGGCAGCATCTATAGAGATTATTAACTCATCACCCTCCTTAAAGGGAAACTGACTATCATGGGCTAACCTAGCTGGAATATGTATGTAATAATACTCGTTGCCGCTTACATGGGTCTTCTTTCTGAGATAACTCCTGCCCTGTAGCATTCCGTCTCACTGATTCTCCTAGTAGTTTGATATATAAAAATTGTGGATAAAATGTGTTATGATTTTTATGCCTTGAGACTCTCCCCGGGAATGTTTTTATTGTGCCCTTTAGTGCGGCACTTTGTAGGGGTTCGTGGATGGGGAAGGTTAGGACGAGGAAGGTCAAGGTCCTGGCCCGTGAGGTCCTAAAGGCTTTTCCCGACAGGGTTTCTACGGATTTCGAATCAAATAAGCTCCTAGTAGGGGAGGTTCTCGTAGGAAGGGTCTCAAAGAAGCTTAGGAACAAGGTGGCTGGATACCTGACAGCCCTAGCCAAGAAGGAGCAGAGGGCCAGGGAGGAGCAGGAGGCTGAGGCATCTTAAATACTCCTCCTACGAACTATATAATGGCCCGATGATGAGTATGACCTGCACGGAAGCCTTATGAGGAGCATGCACCTCCCTGAGGGTCTGGAGAGCCTATATGCCAGGTGCGGTGAAGGTCGAGCTAGTAGGTCCACTTAGGGCCGAAGCGGGCGGGCTAAAACATCTAGACATGAAGATAGAGGGCCGTGAAAGAGTCTCATCCCTCCTTAAACGCCTACCAGAGGGTATCAGGGCCAGAATCCTGGATGAAGCCGGCCGTCCTCGTCCTGGAATACTAATAATAGTTAATGGGGTCGAGGTCTCATCACTTAAGCCTCTTAACGAGGTCTGGGTCAAGGATGGGGACACCGTGGCGATAATACAGGCCATCCATGGAGGCGCTAAGCCTTGCCCTCCCTAACAAGCTTCGATGATGCGTGGATTATCGCCGGGGTTAGGAGAAACCCTAAGATACATGTTATCAGAGACCCGGAACTCCTACTAGAGAGAGTTAAGGCATTCTCCCAAAACTCAACCACGCAGATATTCAACGCAGCCCCCATAATATCCTTCAAGCAGATTCACGCTGCCGCTGTTTCAGCCTACCTGGCATTTAAGGCAGGGGTAAGCATAGCTAAGAAGCTCGAGATAGAGTTTCTTCTTAGACTCGCCGCCGATACACAGATAGGGCGTGTGATAGAGAGGCTTGGCGTGAGTCCAGAGACGGCCGTGATAGGTGTCTGCGTTATATCTAGGTCTCGGGACTCGGTCTTAGATGTCTACGGGAAGATTGTGTCTCTAGTGGGTGGGGCTGAGGTTGAAGAGTCATTTCTTAGAAGGCGTGAGAGAGTCTTGGAAGCCCTAAGGTTTTACGGCATAGAGGGAGGGCTTGACATGGTTCAGGCAGGCTCATGGGAGGACGCCGCCCTACTCCTAATCCTCGAGAAGATAGCAATCCTCGATGTTGAACGCTAACCTATCCTCCCACTATACTCGCTAAATGGAAGGTCATCAATTCTCCCCTCCGCAACAGCCATCACATACTCGACAAACTGGGGCTCGGGCAACGCGCCCTCAAAATAATAAACATCATTTATTACAACCTTGGGAACAGCCATAACATTATACTTGGCCGCCAACTCCGGAAACTCTGTGGACTCTATCATGTCAGCCTTAACCATACTGCTTTCAATTGCCAACTGATGGGCTAGCCTAACAGCCCTAGGACAATATGGGCATGTGGGGGTAACGAACACTTGTATATGTATGGGATTTTGGATTTTGCTTACTCTCTGTTTAGTTGAGGGGCTTAGATGTGTCCGACCTCTTGACGCGTCGATTATGTCTTCTATGAATGCTGTGAACTCGTATCCCGCTGGTATGCCGAAGTATCTTATCTTGTATTCTTTCCTTCCGAATATTAGTGTGGCGGGTGCTTTATCTACTTCCCATGCGGCGGCTTTCTCCGAGTCTTTCTCCAAGTCGTAGAATGATGCTTGTATTTTCTCGGATAGCTGGGAGACTTCCTCCATCAATTCTCTTACATGGCCGCAATATTCGCATCCATTCTCCTTTAAGAAGACGACAAGCCTCGCCTCTCCCTCAAGCTCTCTAGAAAACTTCTTGGAGAGAAGCTCCTTCTCACGTTCCCTCAATAACGGCATACTGCATGTCTCCTTTCCACGCCCTCTTTTAAAGATTGTTATGATTAACTTTGATAGCTAGTCTATCCCTCGCCCATCGCAGAGTAGAATGCTTCTAGCGCCACGCCTTCCTCCGCCTCGAAGCCGAGTTTCCTAAGCGTGTGGGCTAGGGCCGTGATTGTGTAGACAACATAATGGATTGAGGCGGTGATACCCATGTGACCTACCCTTATGCTCTTTCCCTCGAGCTTGCCGACCCCTCTACCAAGCAGGATGTTAAACTTCTCCAGCACACCTTGAATTAGCTTCCTGGACATACCCTCAGGCAACCTTACCACTGTTACCGTTGAGGATGCATATTCTTCTGGTGCGACGCTCTCTAACCCCATGGCTCTGACCGACTCCCTAAATGCGGCAGCTATAAGCTTGTGCCTTTCATACCGTTTCTCCAGGTCCTCGTTTATAGCCTGTTTGAGGGCTGACCTGAATGCCAGTATTGTGTGGGTTGGAACCTCGGTTGGGTATGGCTGCCCTAGGACTCCAAGCTTGTCTATGTATTCTCTCCAGACCTTCAGGTCGAGGAACCATGCCCTCGGGCTCCACGTCCTCTCCTCTATTATCCTGCTGGCCTCAGGGCTAATCGCTATAGGTGTTATTCCAGCCAAACCGGAGATTGCCATGCCCGAATGACCCACGCAGTAGTCTATCTTCCATTCATCCACGTTAAGCTCCATCCCACCGTAGGAAGATGTTGCATCGACTATGAACAGAGCATTAGTGTTTTCTTGAATTATCTTGCCATATGTTTTGATTGGGTTTCTTATCCCTGTGGAGTCGTCGCTGTGGACCACCGCCACGGCCTTGACATCCTTATGCTGCTTTAGTGCCTCCTCCAGCTCCTTCGGCTTAACTATCTCCCCATAATCAGCCTCAAGTGTGATAACCTCGCATTGGAGATGTCTACCCATGTCCACTATCCGCTCTCCGCAATATCCATTAACTATTACAAGCATCTTCTCCTTGGGCGGAACTAGATTAGCTATTCCCATCTCGAGTGCAGCCGAGCCTGGTGTGGGGACAAGTATAACGTCGCCTCTTGTCCCAAAGGGTTTCTTAGCCAGCTCAACGGTCTCCCTGTATATCTTGCCCCACTGTCTTCCAAAGTAGGGGAGCGGAGGCATGGAGACTGCTGCAAGAGTCTCTGGGGAGACCTCGGCTGGGCCCGGAGCCATTATTATCGGCTTCCATGAGACATCAGGCATCTGCTTCTCTGCCATACTCCTTATGCTGATAGCCTAAGCTATTTTAAGAATCTTTAGCGTGTTCTGCAGCCTTCTTGGCCAGCTTGTCCGCTTCCTTGTTCCTCCCCCTGTCTACGTGGATTATCCTGACACTAGGTATCTTGGAGACGAGCTTAATGACCTCTCTATGAAGCCTCCTGAGTCTAGGGCTTTTAACCTTATACTCGCCCCTGACCTGCTTAACCAGCAGCTCGCTATCTGAGACAAGCTCGACCTCCCTAGCATTCATTGCCAGGGCTTTCCTAAGTGCTGCAAGTAGTGCCAGATACTCTGCCTCATTATTTGTTCTGACACCGACTCTCCTTGAGACCCTCTCAATAACCTCTCCATCCAACTTAATGACAAGCCCTATGCCAGCCGGGCCTGGATTACCTTTAGATGATCCGTCCAGGAAGATTCGGAGCTTTCGGAGCCTATTCAGCCTGCCTTGGCCTCCTGATGCGTTAACTTGTTAATTATTATTCTGTAGTTTTTGGGTAGTTTGCTGGCAGCCAGCCTTAATGCCTCCTTAGCCGCCTCTACTCCTGCCGATGTTGTTAGGAGCCTGAATACAGGGTCTCCCTCCTCCACCCTGGCCGCCCTTCCGACGGGTTTCCCGAAGGCTCTCCTCATACCCTCCTGCAGCCTGTCGGCGTGGGCCCCAAATATCATCTTGTTCTCTCTTAGGACGTGGTGGGGATGGGCCTTCAGCTCTAGGAAGTAGTTGGCGTCTCCAATCTTCTTGCCCATGACCTTGCCTACAGCCACCCTAGCAGACTCGAGCGCCACATCCCTTATCTGCATGGGCTCCCGTGCCACTAATAGAAGCTCATATTCATAATCGTCCCTAAAGGTTCCCATAGTGTATTTGCTTATCCTGGGCTGTGGAGCTCCATGGATATAATCGTCTCTAGTGTAGGGTCTCTCTGGAGCCCTCCAGTTCTTAGCCTTCATCCCAGCCACATCGAGGATAACGCCAATATAAACCCTACTAGCTCCTCCTCTCCCTTACTATCCTGTATACCCCGAAGCCCGCCGTTCTGTTTAGCCCTGTCTGGGTGTATTCTCCCATCCTTAGGAGAAGGTTCACAATCTTGGCGTATTCTTGGTTATATGTGTCGGATGGAAGGGTTATTCTGACCTTCCCGGTAAACCCCACAATGAATCCGTCTCCCCCCTTTTTCACAAATCTGTGTGTATTGATGTTCTCGACGCCTGCAACAGCGATACCACCCTCTTCAATCCATTTGGTAAATCTCCTCCCCTTAGATAGCCCGCCAATATATTGCTCCCATTGACGTTTAAGATTGCGGAGCATCAGTATTGGGTCGGGTAATGGATAAAACCTGTATCTCGATTTTGGTCTGCCTATTAGACCCATGATTCTGGCGAAGATTCCCATTGTGTGGAGTGGGATGTAGGGTGAAGGTCTCCTAAAGCATGTGGGTGTCTTGAAGTCGAGTATGTATCCACTTATCGCCCGGGCTTCTTTCATCAGCCTTAACGTATCTATTCTTGCTACCTCGACCTCCTCCACCTCAACACTCCCCCCAGCTATCTTAATATTCACTCCACTTGAAAGGGCGTCGAGCAAAGCCTTCGAAATCCTAGTCATGAATGATGTAAACCTAACCTCCAATCTACCGTTATATGTCATGAATATCGGCGATACGGAGTAGGGTGCGATTCCCTTAAAGTCATGAATTACAGAGGCTAGGCCCTGCTCATATTGTGAGAGGAGTTTGAAGAAGAGTCCTCGGGCAAGGAACCCCGTGAATCCCTTAGATTTGACGTCTTCGACGGGTCTCATTCTTGCGGTGATAAGGTCTATAGGCATAACTAGTCTTCACAGCTTTCCAAAGAACGTCTTTACATGGGGTCTGGTGAGATAATAGATTATCACTATACCTATCAGTATGTTTAGTATCCCTCCAGGGAGGCTGAGAATCCCCATTATTACTCCCAGTATGGCGAAGAGTATTGCAAGCGTCCATGCCCATGGTCTACCACCCCAGAGTCCATAGGCAACGAAAAATGAGAGCAATCCTAGAAATAAGGCGATTAAACCTAAGAGTATTAGGATTCCCCCCGCCAGCCACCCGAACACGGGAACCATGGCCGCTACTCCTGCACCCATGAAGGCGCTAGCCGAAGCCCCTAGCCAGAAAATACCGCCTATGACCTGTAATATGACGAGGATCACTATGCCCAGAGGCCTCTCATGACTCATAACTCCTTATCCGTATACTGCTTTAATAAGCCTAACGCAATCTAAAAGCTCCTCAGGTGGAAGCTGATAAATCCTTTTTAAAGCATAGGAGCGGCTTTTCATAAGATTGGCTGCCTCCGACCCAAACATGTCGTCGACAACCCTGAGGAGATTCTGTCTCCTACGGGTAAAGAGCATCCTTGCAGTCTTCGCCTCCCACCCACTTATCCCATCATATCCCGGCCTTCTACTAAACACGGCTATCATGGAATCAATCTTTGGAGGTGGATGGAAGTAACGCCTCGGTATGATCTCTCTTACTTCTATATTGTAAGCTAGCTGGGAGAGAAATGAGATATAAGTGTATTTTCGTGTCCCTGGCCTCGCCTTGAGCTTCCCGACGAACTCTTTCTGAAGGGTAAGCACCATTGTTTCAGGCCTCCTATCTATCAGCCATTCCATCAGACGTGCAGATATTCCATACGGGGGATTAGAGATAACTTTGTTAAAGCCCCTCAAGTCTAGCTCAAGGATATTCCCAACAATAATCTCAACGTTGTCCCTATCTACAAGCCGTCTATGAGCAATCTCGGCCAACGATTCATCTATCTCGACGGCTATTACTTTCCCAGCTCTATCGGCAATCTTCTCGGTTAATAGCCCCTCACCTGCACCGACCTCTAGAACAATATCCTTAGAATCTATGCTACCGTAATCCACTATTCTGGTTAAAATCTTCTCGTTGCGTAGAAAGTGTTGGCCAAGTCTTCTCATCTCGGGACTGGGTCTCTAACAAATAGTCTGTGTCTTTCCTCCCTGTCGGTTAATTCATGGATTATCCTCTTGACAAGTAGCTCTACGGGGTCTTGGAGGTTCATCCTCCTCTTAATATCTTCAAAACTCTTGAACGGCTCTCTCTCCCTCTCGGAAAGTATCTTCATGGCAATCTTCTTGCCGACGCCTGGCAACAATTCAAGCGCGTGCATTCTAGGAGTTACTGGCATGCTTGTGTTGAAAAATTCAACGAATCTTTGCTCATTGGTCTCAACTATAGTCCTTACAGCATTCTCCAACTCATTTCTCGCATTTTGGGTTAAGTCATCATAATTTATTCTTCTTATTATTCTTAGTATGCTTCTCGGGACATCTTTCCCCACGTATATTCTTGTCCCGACCAATGGTTTATGTTTGGGTGATACAGCTGCTTCGAGTAATGTGAAGAATTCCTCACCTAAGAGTTGGGCTATCAGTTCATTTTTACTTATTGTT
>CAZHEC010000023.1:0-11672 GCA_964531465.1 uncultured Nitrososphaeria archaeon
TTTTCCAGGTTGTCCTCTCGAGGAGAATGAACTTCAGGAGTAGGGGAAGCCTGCTCCCATTCTACCTAAACCTCAGAAGACTCAACCCTTCACCCTACATGTATTACCTGAAGATGAGGGGAGAGGAGATAGTGGGCTCAAGCCCCGAGATGCTCATCAGGGTTCAGGGAGAAAACCTCACAACATTCCCCATAGCAGGGACAAGGCCCAGGCACCCCGACCCAGAAAAGGATGAAGAGACGGACAAGGAGCTCATGGAAGATGAGAAGGAACGGGCCGAACACGTCATGCTGGTCGATCTAGCCAGGAATGACTTGGGGAGGGTCTCGTCGCCTGGAACAGTCAAGGTGTCAGAGTTCATGAAGCTCATTAAATACAGTCATGTAAAGCATCTAGTCTCCTGCGTCGAGTCGAGGCTGAAGGATGGAATGGACATGTATGATGCATTCAGGGCGGTCTTCCCTGCTGGAACTGTTTCAGGCGCACCCAAGCCCAGGGCCATGGAGATAATAGAGGAGCTTGAACCTGTTAGAAGGGGTCCGTATGCGGGAGCAGTGGGATACTTCTCCTTCACGGGGTGTGCAGACTTCGCTATAACGATTAGGACCCTGGTTAGACGTGGTGAGGAGACCTTCATACAGGCTGGGGCGGGAATCGTCTGGGACTCTGTTCCCGAGAGGGAGTGGATGGAGACTCATCACAAGATGGCCGCACTTCTTAAGGCTCTAGAGGCAGGTGATACATGATGAGGATTCTCCTCCTAGACAATTATGATAGCTTCGTCTACAACCTGGTGGATTATGTGGGGAAGATGGGTGCGGAGACTATAGTCCTGAGGAGCAACAAGGTGAGCCTCGAACATGTTAAGTCCCTCTCACCCGACAGGATAATCATCTCACCAGGACCAGGCCATCCCTCGCAGAGAAGATTCGTAGGAGTCTCAGCAGACGTCCTAACAACCCTCGCAAGGGAGACGCCGACACTAGGTGTCTGCCTTGGCCACCAGCTAATAGCCCACGTGTTCGGCGGAAGAGTAGTGAGGGCCAGCAGGATAATGCATGGGAAGACCAGCATGATTGAGCATTCAGGGGAGGGAGTATTCAGGGGTATCGAGAACCCTATGGAGGCCACGAGATACCACTCACTCATAGTAGACGAAGAGCATCTCCCAGGATGTTTAGACGTTATTGCCAGGTCAATAGACGACGGCGAGATCATGGCGATAAGGCATAGAAGCTACCCTATAGTTGGAGTTCAATTCCATCCCGAATCGATCCTCACACGTGAGGGAATCAAGCTACTAAGAAACTTCCTGGAGGGTGAGATATGATAGTAGATGCTATTAGGAGTCTTGTAGAGGAGGGTAGGATAAGCGGCGAGGTAGCGGCAAGATGTCTTGAGGAAATCATGGAGGGCAGGGCGACAGCCTCCCAGGTCTCCGCATTCCTCACAGCCCTTAGAATAAGAGGCGAGAAACCAGAAATCATAGCATCTATGGCCGAGGTTATGCGGAGATACGCCACTAAGGTCGATGTGAGGGTTGGGGGCAGGCTTATAGATACTTGCGGGACAGGTGGAGACAGGATTAAGACAATTAATGTCAGCACGGCCTCAGGCCTTGTAGTCGCCGCTGAAGGCGGAAAGGTTGCTAAGCATGGAAACCGCTCATTCACGGGATACTCGGGGAGCGCAGACTTCCTAGAATCGGTTGGTGTTAAGATAGATACTGAGCCAAGCGTCGTGGCTAGGTGCATCGAGAACCTGGGATTCGGCTTCATCTTCGCGCCGAGGTATCATCCCTCCATGAAGCAGGTGGCACCGATAAGAAGGGAGATAGCTATACGAACCGTCTTCAACCTTCTGGGACCATTAACAAACCCGGCCCCCATAAACTCGCAGGCCATGGGAATCTTCTCCAAAGAATTTATAGGAGTTATAGCTGATGCGATGGATCTCTTAGGAAGGGAGGAGGCCCTGATATATCATGGTGAGGGTGGGTTGGACGAGGTCTCAATCTTCTCGGAGACCGAGATAGCATGGCTTAGAGATGGCTCAGTAAGAAGGGTAAGGGTTAGGCCTGAAGACATGGGTCTTCGCAGGGTCAAGCCGGAGGATCTCACCGTGAAGTCTAGGGAGGAGGCTGTTAGAAAGACCCTTGAGGCGATAAGCGGGGTAAGAGGTCCGAGAGACCCCTACACGATGCTACTCCTGGCAAACTCCTCCGCAGCCCTCATAGCAGCAGGCATCGCAGACACACTAGACTACGGGGTTGAGCAGGCATGGGAGACCATAGAGTCTGGTAAAGCCTTGGAGACCCTCAGGAGGCTGGTCCATGAGACAGGCGGAGACCCAGAAAAACTGGAGGCGGCCCTGAATGAGCTTCCTTGAGAAGGCTTGTAGACAGGCCTGGAGAAGGGTCATGGACGGATACTATGACGTAGAATGGGAGGAAATAAACAGGTCGCCTAGCCTCTTCGAGAACCTTACATCACGGCCTGCCCTAATCTGCGAGATTAAGAGGGTATCCCCCATTGTGGGCAAGCTACGTCCAGACATACGGATTGAGGAGGCCCTGAAGGAGATCATGAATGGTGGAGGCGACGCAGTATCAATACTGACCGACCCGGATAACTTCCATGGCTCCATACATGACCTAAGGCATGCCTCAATCTACCCTCTACCAACACTTATGAAAGACTTCGTGGTCTCGGAGAGGCAGATAGAGGCGGCATGTAGGTCCGGGGCCTCGGCAATCCTGCTGATTCACCAGATCTTTAAGCGGGGTTTATCCAGTATGAGTCTCAGGGAGGCGATAAGAATGGCCCATGACCTGGGACTGGAGGTGATATTGGAGATATATGATGGAGGACTCGGGGAAGCCCTCGACACGGACTCGGAGCTAATAGGCATCAACTCAAGGAACCTCGACACCCTAGAGATTAATCTAGAAAAGGCATACAACATGATAAGGGGGCATCAAGGCGACGCCTGGAGAATAGTGGCCGAGAGCGGGATAAAATCCCACCAAGACATAACGAGGTTCATGGAGCTAGGTGTAACAAGATTCCTGGTCGGAACATCTATAATGTCTTCTGGAAGCATCTCCTCGAAGATAAGGGAGCTGAAGGGAGGCCTGCGACATGATTAGAGTCAAGATATGTGGTGTCAGGAGAGTGGTGGACCTTGAGGCCGCCGCTAAGGCCGGGGCTGACGCAGTGGGGCTTATCGTGGGGTTCCCAGACTCGCCGAGAAACCTAACACCAGAGGAGGCTAAGGTAATTCGGAGACAGGCCCCACCCTTCCTAGATGTAGTCCTGGTCTCAGGAGGGAACACGAGAGCACTCGAAGACCTTTGCAGCGTAATAGAGCCTGATGCAGTGCAGATCTACGGGAATGTCGAGCCGGAGATCATTAGGGAGATGGGTGTTAGGTGGGTCATAAAGCCCGTGAATGTGGGGAGGGAGATGGAGGTTGATGCATCTGGGTATGATGCAGTATTGTTGGACAGCGGCAGGGGAGGGACGGGGAGGATCCATGACTGGAGCCTAAGCAGGAAGATAAGAGACTCCATCGGCATACCAGTAATCCTAGCTGGGGGACTTACCCCCGAGAACGTGGCCGAGGCAATAAGGGTCGTTAAACCCTACGGGGTCGATGTCTCAAGCGGAGTGGAATCCGCTCCAGGAGTCAAGGACCATAGGAAGATTACCTCATTCGTCAGGAGGGCGAAGGCGATAGCATATGAGGTATAAGCTCCCGGTTAATGGAAGATTTGGTAGATTCGGCGGGAGATTCGTTCCAGAAACCCTAATGGAAGCGTTGAGAGAGCTGGAGGAAAACTACCTAAAGCTCAGGGACGACCCAGGCTTCAAGGAGGAACTAGGCAAATTGCTGGAGACCTATGCAGGCAGGCCAACGCCAACCTACTATGCCGAGAGCCTATCCAAGAGAATAGGTGGAGCAAGAATCTATCTCAAGAGGGAAGACCTGCTCCACGGAGGAGCCCACAAGATAAACAACACGTTAGGCCAGGGACTCCTTGCCAAGAGGCTTGGGAAGAAGAGGGTTATAGCGGAGACAGGAGCCGGACAACATGGAGTAGCAACGGCCATGGCCTGCGCCGCATTGGACCTCAAGGCAGAGATATACATGGGCGAGGAGGATATGAAGAGGCAGAGGATAAACGTCCTGAGGATGAGGCTCCTCGGAGCAGAGGTCCACCCGGTCCGCTCAGGCTCAAGAACCCTGAAGGACGCCATCAACGAAGCCCTACGAGACTGGGTGTCGAATGTTGAGGACACTTACTACCTGTTGGGCTCGACTGTTGGACCCCACCCCTACCCCATGATTGTCAGGGATTTCCAGTCTGTTATTGGCCGTGAGGCGAGGGAGCAGGTCTTGCGGGAGGAGGGGCGGCTGCCCGACTATGTTATCGCATGTGTGGGTGGTGGGAGCAACGCTATGGGAATCTTCTACCCTTTCATAGAGGACGAGGATGTTAGGCTGATAGGTGTTGAGGCTGGAGGCGAGGGCGACGGGCTTGGGAGACACTCGTCATCGCTGCTGAGAGGGGTGGAAGGCGTCCTCCACGGCTCCCTAACATACATACTCCAAGACGAGGATGGCCAGATAGCGCCGACACATAGCATAGCAGCAGGCCTCGACTATCCAGCCGTAGGACCTGAACATGCGCACCTTAAGGAGCTAGGTAGGGCCGAATACGTCTCCATAACCGATGAGGAGGCTCTCCAAGCCTACCTACTCCTCTCAAAGACCGAGGGCATAATACCTGCACTCGAGTCAGCCCATGCACTAGCCTATGCGGTCAAGCTTGCTGGAAAGCTTGGGAAAGACAACGTTATCTTGGTTAACTTGTCGGGAAGAGGGGACAAGGACCTGGAGACTGTTCTTAGGAGGATTGGAGAATGGGTGGATTAGAGGAGAGGTTCGGTGGTCAGAGGACCCTCTTCATACCATATATGACCGGGGGGTTCCCCAACCTCAGCAAATCCGAGAGTATTCTAAGAGCCATGGCTGAAGAGGGCGTGAAAGTAATGGAGGTTGGAATACCCTTCTCAGACCCCATAGCCGACGGAATAACAATACAGGAAGCAACCTCAACAGCGCTATCCTCGGGAGCAACCCCAAGAAAAATCCTAGACATGATAGGTAGAATCACCTCATCCTACGACGTATCAATAGTCCTAATGACCTATCTCAACCCGGTCTATAGATTCGGAGTGGATAGATTCTTGGAGAAGATGCGGGAGAAGGGGGCATCAGGCATAATAATACCAGACCTACCACTAGAGGAATCCCACATCATAAAACTACCTGCAAAGAAGCATGACGTCTCACTAATCCTATTGGCTGCGCCCACGACCAGCGATGCAAGACTACGTAGAATACTTGAGGAGAGCATGGGGTTCACATACCTAGTATCCCTTAAAGGAACTACCGGGGAGAGGAGCCAGATACCTAAGACAGCTTATAGAATCATAAGGAGGGCAAAGTCCCTCGCACCGAGCCGAAGAATAGCCATAGGATTCGGAATATCGTCTCCCCAGCACGCTAAAGACTTAGCCAAACAGGGAGCAGATGGAATAATAGTGGGAAGCAAGATAATCTCCTCCATAAGAAATGACCCTGAGAACGCTGAGTCGAGAATACGGGACCTAGTTAAAAGCTTCCTCAAGGTATTGTAACCCGACATATCGTCCATCGACATAGTAACTTAAATTCAGATCGTGAAGGAAATTAGCTGGATGAAGGCATCCTATGTGGTTATTGCGATTGTCATAGTGGCTGCAGTTATTCTAGGTTTTCTAACTCTTAATCCAATGATTCTTGTTGAGGAACCCTACTCGGTTATGGGTCATGGAAGTGCGGCAATATACCTCAGGATTAGAAATATTGGTTTGAGGGAGCTATGCATTGTCGGTGTAGAGGTGATTGAGCCGCCTAATCTGGTTGCGATGCTTCATGCAACGGTTGTTGAGGACGGTGTAGCGAAGATGAAGCCCGTGGAGAGAGTGTGTGCAGCCCCCCTTGGGACCATAGAGCTGAGGAGAGGAGGATACCATGTAATGATAGGTGGAGAGCTAGGTGAAACAAAGTCCTTCAAGATTAGACTAATTCTCAGCGACGGCCACATTCTCGTGGTAAATGCACCCGTTAGGGGAAGTATAGGTTAGCTTAGAACGGAAGAGAGTTTCTTAGAGACATAGAATATCATCCCGAGATTGAATAAGGCTCCCACCAACATTAGATAGGGGGCAATTTTAATTGCTATAGATGAGAGCCCGAAGGTTGTCCCGGTAACAGAGGCGGTGGTTATTGTCGCAACGGTTGTGAATAGTGTGAATCCGCAGGAGGGGCAGGAGAGGATGGATGAGGTGGCAGAGGCCGAGCCAAAGACTATGAAGAGTGAGCCGAGGGAGCCGGCGCCCTTCTCAATCCTGCATCTTCCACCAATCCTGGACATATAGCTAAGCTCGGCGAATAGGATACCTGCTAGAATTGACGCAGCTAGAACTGAGGCAAAGAGCTCAGGTGTTATGAAGACTATCCAGTATGTATCGCCTGTGAGACCTGGGGGGGTATAGTATCCTGACTTGACCCACAATAGAGCTATGTCGCGGGATTCTGGGGGAGCTGATAGGATGCCGAACTCGAGGGGTGGTTCGCCGCTGATGACCCATTGAACAGCTATCAGGGAGACGATATTAAAGATGATTAGTGTGAGTGAGGTTACGACTAGGATTATCCTCGACCTAACATCCCTGAGAACCATGCCGAGAGCCCTGGAGACATATGCGGCCACGACTACTCCCTCGCAAGCACTCTCATATTATGTGCTATGTCCTCGGGAGACCAGAAGTCGGGATGCCCTGTAAACTCTACCCTAATCCTAAAGTCTTTGTCTATGAAGTATATGTGGGCTGAGTGTGCCACGAAGTAGGTGGAGACCTCACCCTGCTTAACCGTCTCGTTGGCCACCGCTACAGCATAAGTACGCCAGACCTTCGCTACATCACTCGGCCTACCTGTCATGAAGTAGAAGTCGGGCAAATCGGCTCCCAGGGCCTGTGCCCATTCCTTCAACACCTCGGGAGTATCCCTTGCAGGGTCAACGGTAACGAAGATGAAGACGATTTTTCCCCTGAGCTCCTGCTCCAGCATCTTGTATGCTTCTACACTCTTGCCTACTATTATCGGGCAGATGTCTGGGCAGCTGGAATAGATGAATGAGAGTGCTATGGGTTTTCCGCCGAAGTCGGATAGACTCCTCTCCACACCATTCTGGTCTATTAGTGTGAAGTCGGCTGCTTTTATAGGCGGGTCAAACTCTATCGTGCCCCTAAGCTCCTCCGAAGGCTGAGAGAACACAGTAACCACCAAGACGCCTACAACAATAAATGCCACAGCAGCGGCGATGACCATCAGGAAACGTTTATCCATGATTTTTCTAGAGGGGTTTTTTAGGCGGTTTCCATTTAAGGTTTGCTATTATACGTTTTCAAGGTTTTTAATAAGTATGCCAGGGTAAGAATCGATGGAGTTTAGAAGGCTTGGGAAGACGTCTACTGCTGTTCCCGTTATTGGTCTTGGGACATGGGAGATGGGTGGGAGCTATGCACCTGATTATTCTAGGGATGGAGAGGTTGTAGAAGTTATCAGATATGCGGTTAGCCGTGAGGTCAAGCTGATAGATACTGCCGAGATGTATGGTGGTGGCCATACAGAGGAGCTTGTAGGTGAGGCTGTGAGAGAGTTCCGTGATGAGGTCTTCATAGCTACGAAGGTCTGGATATCCCATCTGAGATACGAGGATGTATTCAAGGCCCTTGAGGGAAGCCTAAGAAGGCTGGGGACAGACTACGTTGACCTTTACCAGGTTCATTGGCCCAATCCCGGCGTCCCTCTCCGTGAAACAATGAAGGCTATGGAGAGACTTGCCTTAGATGGTAAGATAAGATTCATAGGTGTATGCAACTTCTATGTCCCCGAGCTTGAGGAAGCCAGCTCCTACCTCTCCCACTTTGACATAGTCTCAAACCAAGTTCTCTATAATGTCAGGGATAAGGGCGTAGAGGAGGAGATTCTACCATACTGTAGGAAGAACGGGATAACAGTGATTGCATATAGACCCCTAGCCAAGGGAGCGATTCTAAGAGAACCATATAGGAAAAGATTGGAGAATGTTGCCTCGAAATATGGTAAAACTATTGTTCAGGCTGCTCTGAACTGGGTTCTAAGGCATGACAACGTGGTTGCTATACCTAAGACAAGTAATCCTAGGCACCTCGATGAGATTCTGGGCTCGATTGGGTGGAGGATGAGTGATAAGGATTATGAGGAGATATCGAGGATGTTTAGGGTGTGAGGACTGCCCTGGCGTTTACCTCGCCGTGCTTAAGCTTCTCTAAAACCTCGTTAGCCTTCTCTAGGGGATAGTCTTCGTGGATTACCTTCAACTTTCCCTCGGCGGCCAGCCTTATTACCTCCCTCATAGCCCATCTAGGACCTACGGTAGTTCCCACAACCTGTTTCTCCTCGTAGAATGGGAACCAGCCGACCTCTGCATGGACACCTACAACTATTGTTCCCCCCACTTTTGTCGATTTGAATGCTTGTTGGACGGCCTTGCTGGAGGGTGCAAACACGATGCTTACATCTACGCCTCCCATTCTTTGTATTTCCTCTACTGGGTCGGTCCTGGATGAGTTTATGAGCCATCTCGCCCCCAGCTTCTCTGCTACCTCTAGGTGGTTCTCTCTCCTACTAACTGCTACTACTTCCGCACCGTGTAGTCTTACAAGCTGTATGACCATATGGCCTACTCCACCTACCCCGAATACGCCTACACGCATACCAGGCTTGAGGTCAGCCTTCATAACCGCCCCATATGCGGTTATCCCTGGGCAGAAGAGGGGGGCCGCCTCCCTAGCATCCAACGTCTCTGGAACCTCATACACATGCCTGGAGTCTGCCACCATATATTCCGCATATCCTCCATCCACGGTCTCTCCGGTCAGCTCCTTCTCGGAGCAGAGATGCTCAAGCCCCCTTAGACAGTAGTCGCATCTACCGCAGGACGACCATATGGGCTGAACCCCCACACGCACACCCTTCCTGAGCCTCTCCACACCCTCACCCAGCTCAACTATCTCCCCGATTACCTCATGACCAGGGATTATAGGCATCTTGGATGGTATACCATACCTCATCCACTCACCCTCAATCATGTGGAGATTGGAGCGACATACACCGCAGGCATGAACCTTTATCAGGACTTGGCCGGGGCCTGGACTGGGTAAGGGGACGTCTTCGACGACGAGGGGGCTCTCCTCAGCCGGCTTAAACTCATGTAGGACAGCGGCCTTCATGGCCATTACCCTCGCCTGTTTAGATAAATAAACCTCTCCATCAAGTATACCTCCATGCTCAATAGAGCGGAGGCATGGAAACTCGTCGAGAAATATGTATCCTCTAGGAACCTGCTTCTCCACATGATTGCTGTAGAGGCCATTATGAGGGGTTTGGCTGAGAGGCTGGGCGAGAACGCCGAGGAGTGGGGTTTAGCTGGCCTACTCCACGACATAGACTTCGAACTCACCAAAGACGAGCCGCATAGACACACCCTCGAAGCCGAGAAGATACTCGACGGCCACATACCAGACGAACTCATCAGAACCATAAAGGCCCACAACCACGAATACACAGGCATAAAACCCGAGAAACCAATAGACTATGCCTTAATTGCAGCAGATGCAGTTTCGGGGCTCATAGTCGCCTGCGCCCTCGTCATGCCTTCGAGAAGCTTGGAAGAGGTAAGTCTAAGAACGCTGCTGAAGAAGTTCAAGCAGAAGGACTTTGCCAGGAAGGTTAGCAGGGATAGGATAAAGATGTGTGAGAAGCTTGGATTAGGATTGGAGGAATTCCTGGAAATATCGCTAGAATCGATGAAAAAGATAAGACATGAACTGGGACTTTAGGATTTTTAGAACGGTTGAGTTATCATCAAGGTGAATGTCAGTATGTAAAGTATTATCCATATGGGGAAAACTTTGCCCATCATGCCTCTAAGTATTGTTGGGTCGCCTCCAGACCTCCTAGAAGACCTAAACATAATCGCATCTAGCAGGATCATTATAAGCACCAATAAGGCCGATGCATGGGTCCATGGCGGGAAGCCTTCACGTCTGGCCAAGTCTAAGCCGATTAGGAGGGTTAATACGCCTAGTAAATGTCTTAGAAAGGCTACTGAGGAATGTTTCGAAGAGGCTGTCTCAAGGACTCTAAAGACCAGCACCGCATCACCGAGCATTACGCCGAGCCAAGCACCAGCGATAAGCACATGAACATGGATTAGGATCTCGCTAGCCATAGTGGGAGTTTTTGTGCATGACTTTACTTATAAGGATTCACGTTGTTAAAACAGTTAGGCAGAGTGAGAGGCATTATTTCCACTTAAAGGATATTGTGAATAGAAACTGATATTAGGTTGGTTTGGCTAGTGATGTGTGGGAATTATGGGTCTGCCTGGCGATTTTGAGAGGAGGCTTAGGGGGCCTGGCCCTATTATGCCTTCGGATATAGAGCTTCTTGTTAGGGAGGTTAGGTTGCTGAAGGCTGAGGTTGAGAAGATTAAGAGAGCTTTGGAGAAGCATGGGATAAAGGTTGATTAGAGCCACTCGATTCTCCTAACAAGATACTCTGCACGCTCCAAGACTATCTCGAGGGCGTTCTCGGAGAGGAGATACTCAGGCCCTCTGCCCTCAACCGATAACGAGGCAGCCGCAGCACCTACAGCAGCAGACCACTCTAGATCTCCTGTCTTAATGTATTCCGCCATCATGGCTCCGCCCATCACGTCTCCAGCTCCTGTTGGGTCGCCTCCCCTAACCTTATAGGCTGGGACCTTGAACATCCGCCCATCGGTGCTAACTATCAGGCCCCATGAGCCAGCAGTAACAACTATCACGTCGGCTCCAATGAATCCGAGCCGCCTACACATCTTCACGGGGTCATCTATACCAGTCAGAACGCAGGCCTCCTCCCTGGATATTCGGAGCATCCATAGACCTTCCAGCATGAGAGGACTCAAGGTCCTTTGCAGAGTTACCTGGCCGGGTATCTCGGCGGCTCTCATCAGCCCCTGCGGGTCCAGTGCCACATGCCTCGACCTAGAGATGAGGTCTGGTATCTCGCTTACATCTATCTCCCATGCCACAGGCCCTAGGTATACGTGAGGCTCCCTTATCCCATTGAGGCTTATATCAGGGGCCCTTGATAGGAGCTCGACCACACGGTCCTCGCTCATGTAGCTTAGCTTGAATCTTGTGGTCTGGGCGTCGGAGAGCCTGATTATGCCTGAGGTATCTATCCCGGCCTCGGCCAGGAAGTCTATGTAATCCTCCGGGAACTCGCCCCCTATCACAGAGTATATCTTGACCTCAGCTCCCATCAGCCTGGCCCCAAGCGAGGCATATGCAGCAGTCCCCCCCATAGCTATATGTGGCTCATGGTCATGGAGCATAATCTCATCTATCGTTAGGTGTCCAACAACCGCCATCATCTACCTAACAGCCCCCTCTAAGAGACCGCCCCCAATATGGACGCGGTCTATATGTTTAGACAGTATTTCACGGTTATTAAATATTGAGCCG
>CAZHEC010000024.1:0-11632 GCA_964531465.1 uncultured Nitrososphaeria archaeon
TGGAGAAACTCTTGGAAGAGACAGGCCATAAGCCGGTGTATTTCCCCCTCGTTACAACGGAGGAGATGTTTGCAAGGGAGACGCAGCATATCAAGGGTTTCCAGCCGGAGGTCTTTAGGCTTGAGCAGCCTGGGGAGAGGGAGCGTAAGCTAGTTGTCCGCCCAACCTCCGAGACCATAATGTATCCCATGTTTAAGCTCTGGATAAGGAGCCACGCAGACCTGCCCCTCAAGGTTCATCAGAGCGTGAATGTTTATCGGTATGAGACCAAGGCCACCAGGCTTCTATATAGGGTTAGGGAGATACCGTGGAACGAGGCACACACAGTTCATGAAACCCCGAGTGATGCGGAGAGACAGGTCAGAGAAGCCATAGAGATATACAGTAAGGTTTTGAGGGAGGTGGGAGTCAGCTTCCTAATCCTCAGAAGACCCGACTTCGACAAATTCCCCGGAGCATCATACTCCATAGCCTTCGACGCCTGGAACCCAGACGGCAAGGTTAACCAGGTTGCCACCGTTCACAATCTTGGAAGAAACTTCGCCAAAGCATTCGAGATAGAGTTTGAGAGAAGGGATGGAAGTAGGGGCCACCCATACCAGACATGCTACGGATTCGGATACAGCAGGGTTCTTGCAGCAATAATAGCCCAGCATGGAGACGATAGGGGGCTAGTACTACCACCCTCAGTCGCCCCAACCCAAATTGTAATAATCCCAATACCCTTCAAAGGTCATGAGAAAGAGATAATAGATTACTGTAGGAAGATTAAGGGAAGGCTCGAGGCAAGATGGCGTATAGTTCTAGACGAGGCCGAAGACATGACTCCTGGGGAGAAGTTCTATCACTGGGAGATGATGGGGACGCCCCTAAGGATAGAGATTGGCCCCAGGGAAGTGTCAGAGAGAGCTGTAACGATAACCAGGAGGGACACTTTGGAGAGGGTTAAGGTTGAGTTCGAGGAGTTGGAGAGCCACGTTGAGAAGCTAATGGATGAGTTAGCGAGGAATCTAAGGGAGAAGAGTGAGAGGATGATGAGGGAGCTAATAACAGATGCACGCTCCATTAACGAGATAAGGAAGATCTTGGATGAGAGAAGAATTGCGAGGGTTGAATGGTGCGGTGAGACGGAGTGCGCTAATAGCATAAAGGATAACGTGGGGGGAGAGATACGTGGAGAGAGATATGATATAGCTGAAAGACCTCAAGGCGTCTGTGCAGTATGCGGAAAACCTGCCAGAACGGTCGTCTATATAGCTAGGGCATACTAAAACTCTAAAAACCGTTAGGCTTATCTCTGTAAGGGAGAATAGATGCTTAAGCTGGGTGTATTCAGCGATACCCATATCGGGAGGAATATTCCAAGGGTCGTCGGAGATGCAAGGAGAAGGGCTTTCCGCCACGCATTCAGGCAGGCCATAGACCTATTTATCCAGGAGAGGGTAGACTACGTCATACATGGAGGAGACCTATTCGAGAAGCGGAGCATGACCCCCGAGGACGCCGTATTCGTCAAGGAAGAGTTCTACAGGCTGGCGAGAGGAATACCCGGCATTAAGATAATCACGGTTAGGGGGAACCATGACGGCTCACCCCAAAGCAGCAGCCTCGACTACATAACACATCCCCTAGCAGACTACTTCATAGTTCTAGGAGACAAGACCCTAAAAGGCGAGAGAGAAGCCTACTCAGACAACAAACTAAGCATAGCTGCAATGGGATATCACCCATATGCAAGAAGCAAATTCAAAGAGATAGCAAACATCATTAAGGAATCCTGGAGAGAGAACGTCATAAAGATACTCATACTACACAACTACATAGACGGAGTCCACGATATACCGCCCTCGGCCCCAGACCACTCAATCATAAACCCGAAAATAATAGAGGAAGTAGAGCCTAACATAGTTGTTGCTGGACATCAGCATGAGCCACTAGGTGTAATGAAGAATAATGACGTGTCATATGTTCTACCAGGTTCGACGGAGGCCGTGGACCTGGCCGAGAGGGGTCCTTTCGGAGTCCACATACTAGAGCTTGAGGATAGTGGGGTTAAGGCTCATAAATTCCTAGAGATAGAGCCTCTACAGGAGATAAGGCACGAGGTTGTGGCATCCAACGACCCCATGCCCATTGAATGGTTCGCCCAAGCATGCCTGAATAAGCTTGAGGAGTTCGCATCCAACCTAGACAGAGACGGAATAATAAGGATACTGGTTAAAGGTGTAGTAATCACATCCTCCATGTTCCCGGAACTCAACCTACATGACAGGATAGATGAGATTAGGAGGAGGTACGGGAAGCTGATACACGTGGAGATTCAGGAGAGCCTTGAGCCTATTATGGGCGATAGGTCTGAGGCCAAGCCTAGAGGAGGTATCAGGATTAAGGAGATCTTCGAGGAACTAGGAGGAGATGCCCTAGAGCTGATCGACGAGGTATCCCTAACGCTTGACGAGAAGGCCAGCGAGAAGACGGGAGTTCTAAGAGAGAGTGATAGGGAACAGTTCGTCGAGAGATGGGTTAAGATATTCCTCAGAAGGGTGAGTAAAGAGTGATAGAGGAGCTGAGGCTAAGGAACTTCCTCGGATTCCGTTCAGCATCCATAAAATTCACCAGGGGACTCAACCTAATCACTGGAAGAAACTCCGCCGGCAAAACCGCCCTACTAGAAGCCATAATCTATGGACTATACGGAACGGTTCCAGGAATGGAGAGACGCCAATACCTGCTTGTCTCAAGAACCCCCACATCAAGGGAGATGGAGGTCCGGCTAAGGTTCATCTCCCCAAAAACAAACTCCAAGATAGAGGTCATAAGGACCGCAGAAGTCAGGAGGAATAGATTTACTAGCAGAATGCATAGGTTGATTGTTGATGGGAGAGAGGTCCAGCTTGAGGGGTTGGAGGACCTAAGGAGAAGAGTGGCCCAATACCTCGGGGTAGGTTATAGAACGTTTCTCTGGACAGTCTACGCCGCCCAAGGAAGGCTAACCGATATTCTGGAGCCGCCTAGAAACGAGATAGATGCTGTTTTAGAGATTAACCTGGCCAGGGAGATAGTGAATGAGCTTGAAGAGGCGAGAAGGAGACTCCTCAGACATGATGGATTAGATGTGCCGACAGAACATAAGAACCTACTAACCAGCACAATTCCTCTCAAGAAAAACCTCTTGGAGAGAATAGAAAAAGAGCTAGGCGTCTATAGGAAGGAGCTTGGGGAAATCGAGGAGAAAATCAAGGTGTATAGTCAGAGAACCCATAAGACGCTGCTTCAAAAGGCTAGAGAATACGTTGAACTTTGTTCTAGGGTTAAGGATGCTGAGAGGGAGCTAAGGGAGCTCCTCTCCGATTATGGGTTGAAGGATGTAGGTGAGCTGAAGCCGAGAATATCCGAGCTGGAGGAAGAGCTTAGGGTGAAGGAGGGCGAATTAAGGGGGAATGAGGCAGAGGTAAGGGAGGTTGAGCGGGAAGCCGCAGGATACGAAGCCGAGCTAAACAACTTGAGGAAGCATCATGAGACCCATGTAAAACTACTCTCATCAGGAGAGACGACCTGTCCAACCTGCGGGCAACCCATCCATCCAGATCGTATGGCCCTGATAATAGGGGAGGAAGAGGCTAGAATAAGAGATTTGGAGGAGAAGTTGGCCAAGGCGAGGGCCATCGAGTCTGAGCTGAACACAGTAATAGGCAGGTTAAGGAGGGAGCGGGAGCTGGCCCAAAGCAGGCTAACTAGGTTAAAGACCCTCATGAGTGAGCTTGAAAGAAGAGGATCGAAGATAGAGTCGAGGAAACGTGTGCTTAAATCACTTAGGCTGGAGCTTGAAGGATTGCTGAAGCCCCTCAAACTCAGCCCTGATGACCCGAAACTAATCGAGAAACTCGCCGGAATAATTGTTCCGCTGGAGGAGGTCGAGGCCTTGGGGAAGAGAAAGAGGGAGATAGAGTCTAGGATTAAGGAGCTTGAGGTGGAGAGAAAGCAGGTAGAGGATGAGGTTAAGAAGCTTCAAGCCAGAGTCAAAGAACTAGAGCTAAGAATGAAAGCCGCCGAACTCGTTGAAGCTTTGAGCGATAAGGTCGAGGATGCTGTGGAGCATGGAAGAGAGGAGATGCTGAACAACATCTCTCTTAGAGCCATATCGATCTTCAGAAGCCTTACAGACCAGCGAATCTACAACAGAATCTGGATAAACCCGGAGAATTACAGGGTCTATGTAGAGCCAGAGGGATTAAGTGAGATGATTCCGGCAACACGTGTAGGTGGAGGCCATCAAACACTAATAGCCCTAAGCATAAGGCTCAGCATACTACAATACTTGGGCTACATGGATCTAATTATACTGGATGAGCCAACATATGGGCTTGACGAAGAGAACCTTCAAAACCTCTTAAACCAGATTGGTAGGATAACCAGGCATGTGAGACAAGCCATAGTGGTAACTCATCACGGCCACGGGGTAGAGGATGCAGATAATATAGTAGAGGTCTATAGGGATGGCGGGTTCTCAAAGGTCAGGCTGGTTGAATAGGTTATAGGAAGTTGTCGAGGAATCTTAGCCGTTTGGCTGGATGTGGATGAGTGCTGAATAGCTCCGAGAGGAGGCTGGGCCTCTCCCTCTTCACCTCCTCTATCAGCCTATCCACGTCTCCGTATCCCCTTATACCCGTGTCCGGGTCCGCTATGAAGAAGGCCTTAAACTGGCTGTATCTCCCATGAACCCTCCTCCTCATTCTCCCAGACGCCACCATAATCTTGACCAAGGCCCTCTGGAGGTTGCGTGCACCATTCTCAGCAGTCATGGCGGCATGAGAGTCGGCGTAGTATTCCCTAAGCCTACTCATATAGAAGACGAACAGGTTGAAAATGAAGCTTAGGACCATGAGCCCTATACCCATCAGGAGTATTAAGCCAGCGTTCCCCCTCTCATCCCTGCTATATCCTCCCAGCCATCCGGAAAGATAGAGCATGTAGCCGAGGTAGTATAGAATTGCGGGTATAATGCTAATCATCATCATGACTATTATGTCCCTATGTCTTAGATGGCCTATCTCGTGGGCTAGGACTGCCTCTACCTCACTTGGCTCAAGTGAGTTAAGTAAACCACGGGTAACGGCCACCATGTTGCCTGTTAATGGACTACCATAGGCAAATGCATTAGGTATATCTATCTCAGCTATCATCAGCCTAGGCATCCTGATTCCACTTCTCTCAGAGAGCCTCGCAACAGCCTCACGTATCCAAGGATACTCATAGGGCTTAAGCTCCCTAACACGATACACCGCATTAATTATGTATGGCCCGATTAGCCACTGGAAGACATGGAAGACCGCTACGAAGCCTATGATTCCGTATAGGCCGAAGTATGGTATGCCGAGGGCTGAGAGGACCGCTACCAGCACTAGGGATGCGGCTGCTGTTACCGCTGCCCAGACCCCTATCATCGAGAGCCTCAGCTTGAGTAATGATGGAATAACCCTGACCCTTCCTCCCCCGCCCTCCGACATACCCATAAGTGAGCCATACACAGGGAGGTATTAAGTCTTAGGAGGGTAAACATGGAATATTAATGCTCCAACTCGGATTCCTCCACAACCTTTATGTTAAGTTGTAGACAGGGTTCCCTTAAGGTGGTATGGCTTGGCTAAGACCACAATAAGTGTGATTAAGGCGGATGTGGGCTCGGTTGCTGGGCACCATAGACCGCATGCTAAGATGCTTGAGTATGCGAGGAAGAAGCTTACAGAGGCTGAGGAGGCAGGTATTCTAAAGAGCTTCTATGTATACCATGTCGGTGATGATATAGGGCTTGTAATGACCCATGACCGGGGTGAGAATAATCCAGAGATACATGGGCTTGCATGGGAGACATTTAAGGAGATAACAGAGAAGGTCTCGAAGCCCTTGAAACTATATGGGGCGGGTCAGGACCTCCTCAGCGACGCCTTCAGCGGAAACGTCAGAGGGATGGGGCCAGGGGTTGCCGAGCTAGAGTTCGAGGAACGTAAATCAGACCCCGTCATAGTCTTCGCTGCAGACAAGACGGAGCCAGGTGCATGGAACCTTCCACTATACAAGATATTCGCAGACCCATTCCATACAGCCGGCCTGGTCATAGACCCCACACTACACGACGGCTTCGTATTCGAGATAATGGACCTAGTGGAGGGGAAGACGGTCAAACTAAAGGCCCCCGAGGAATCCTACGACATATTGGGTCTGCTGGGAACGCCTGGAAGATACGCCGTCTCCAGAATATACAGGGCAAAGGACATGGAACCCGCCGCAGCAGCCTCAACCGACAGGCTCTCACTAATAGCGGGCAGATACGTGGGCAAGGATGACCCAGTCCTCATAGTTAGATGCCAGTCAGGTCTTCCAGCCGTTGGAGAAGTCCTGGCGCCCTTCGCCGTCCCACACCTGGTTGCGGGATGGATGCGTGGAAGCCACAACGGCCCCCTAATGCCGGTTAGTTTCAAGAAAGCCTCGGTAGTCAGCTTCTTCGACGGCCCGCCAAGAGTCATAGCTATGGGATGGCAGATAGCCGACGGAAAACTTGTGGGGGTAGATGGGGTGGAGCCAGCAGACCTATTCGATGACCCAGCATGGGACTTCGCAAGAGACCTAGCCATGAAGATAGCCGTCTACATGAGAACAATGGGGGAGATAATGCCCGCAAGACTAGAGCCAGCCGAGATGGAATACACAACGCTACCAAAAATACTCGACAAACTAAAGGAAAGATTCGAGGTCGTAAAAAGATAGTTTACAAACATTCTCTAATCTTTTTTAGCAGTAAAAATGGGATGTTTAAGTAGTTAATTCTGCTAGGGTTTGATGGTCTATGAAGTATATATGTCATAGTGGGGCATCACTCATATCTATGGTAAATTTAGGAATATTGTTGAGACGCCTATTCTCTTCAGAACTTATCTATAAGATTTTGATAACTCCGAACCAGAACCTCACATAGGTCTACCATTCATGGTATTTAACTTACTGTGGGATACTTATGTAAAAGTGAAGAAAATAGGAGTGGGGAAGTGTGTTTAGAAGTCTTCCTTCATTATGGTTTTTCTTCCGTTTGCTTGGCAGCGTTTGACCGCTTTCTGGATGATTTCTCTTACTACTGCATCTAACCCATCGAGTGCGTCGGAGGCCAGCCTTATTCCGGGTGGCAGCATCTCCCTGACCTTTGACTCTACTATTATGCGTTCACGGGCCATTCCATCTCACTTGTTCTAGAGCTTGTATTCTGGGAATTTAGGCTTTTCGGAACCCTTTGGCCAGGAATGATATCGATGTATTATCCTAGAGTGATTATAGGCTGGGTTCCACCAATCCTGATGATGTTCGATCCCGGCATGGTCTTGGAGACCAGTTTCGAGAAGAGTTCCTCATCCTCCGTGTGTATGGGCATTATAGTTTTGGCTCCTATCTCCTCCACGAGCCTCAGTATAGAGCCCTGTTCTGCGTGGCCTGATGCATGGCATCTGAAAACCCTTAACCCGAGGAGCCTCGCCCAGTTCATAAGCTTCTCATGTTCAAGCTCCTGCTCCTCGTTGTGCGGCTCACTTGTAGATAATATGAGGGGTGAGCCTGGCTCAGGTTTTATTCCGGCGAGTTCTAGGATTGACTCGGGTCTGCTTAGAACCAGGAGATACTTGGACTGGTTTCTAGCTATTTCTGGGCCGCTTTTCAGCCCGACTCCCTTGTCGTGGAGTTGCTGGAGCGCCTTTCTCATCCATCCTCTATAATCTTTCTCTATGTCGTATCTTCCAGAGCCACGTTTATCAAGCAGGACGGATACGTTGTCTCCGAGGTCTGGGACCTTTATTCCCTGAGCAGTCCTAAGAGACTCAAGCATCTTCATCACCCTTACGGGTAATATGAGGTGGCGGCCATTCTCCTCAGCGACCTCAATTACTGTCCGCAGCCTGTCGAAGTCCATCTCGGAGACTAGAATCGAGACAAGCTTATCCTTATAGGATTTAACCCATTTATCGACATCGTTTCTAACATCTTGCTCCTCCACCCTCTCCACCTCACCTATACGTGTTCCCTCAACAAGCAGGGCATCGACGCCCCTAGCCTCATCGACGAAGTCCCAGGTAAGCTCGGATTTCGGCCCGTGCATTCTGAAGTCCCCCGTGTAGGCTACCGTATAGCTACTTGACTCTATTACGAAACCATATGATGCAGGTATCGAATGGTCTACGTGGATAGGCTTTACGGTTAGCTCTCCCAGCCTAATTTTATCACCCGTCCTGAAGGTCGTTATTCTACGTTCCTCCACCGAGTCTTCTTCAACATCTCTGTGGTATAGTATCTGGCTCTCCACCTCCCTTTGACCCGACGTCTCCTGCCGATGCTTGATTAGAAGATGGGTTGTGGAGCCCATGAAGACTGGTATGTCGGGTGAAAGGAGGGATAAGTGCCCATAATGGTCTATGTGGGCGTGGCTTATGATGCAGGCATCAATTCTTGGGGAAGGGGCTTTCTCGAGTATTGTTGATGCGGACTCATCCACTCTGAGGAGGTCTCTCCTATAGATTCCCTTTATCTTAGGGATGACGCCTGTCATAAGGTATAGTCCCAGGTATGTTGGGGTTCTGGGCCTCAGGTGGAGGCTGAAAAACCTCCGCTTAATAGACATGCTGACACCGAAGTCAAGGAAGATGCCTACATCTCTTCCCTCGAGCAGCAGCTTGTTCCCACCTATCTCGCCTATCCCTCCAAGCCCCCACAACCTCATCATCCCCCTAACCCTTACATTCAAACCTTAAAAATGACTGCCACCTTGTATCACATGGACACTTTCTTGGCCTACCTGTTTGTTCTTTGGGCTTCCTTTCTGGTGATTCATAGCAAGATATGGTCGGGGGGGTTGGGGTGTGTGGTTTATCTCTTCTGCCTTGGCCTTGTCCTCAGCTTTGTTCCGCATAGGGGGCATGTTTGGGCTGGGTATGCTAGCTGGCATCTACCACACCATCTTAGCCCCTTCCTGTAGTTTGGGGCCTTGCTATGGGGAACCCTAAAACCATTCCAGATGTCCGGCCTCAGGATGTATTCGTCTAGGGTTCTCTGTGGTTCTGTCCATGCCTCCCGCATAAGTATCCTGCCGTCCCTGACCTCCAGTATCGCCCAATACTCCTCCCTGTCCTCGAATATGGGTGAGAGGTATCTGGGTATGTAGATTCTCGGAGTCCCATTTAGGTTCAGAGGTAGCTTGAGCTGGAAGCCGGAGAGGTATGCCTCGACCTCCCTTACCCCGCCTATCTTGAGCTCCCTGAACACCTCCCTGTATGTCTTGAGCCTTATCCCGGCATGCTCCCTATATACCCTGAACCTGGCTATGGCCTTGCTGTGGGATATTGCGTACCCCCATTCACGGAGGGCTTCAAGCCCCACAGCCATCAACAAACACCCTTGAAGAACGTCAGATAACCCTTACACCCTCCCCCGAAAGTGGAGGGGCATGATTCCTCTCACTCCTCGAAGAGGGGTAAGGCCACATAGGGCTCCGTGTAGTATGTGTTGGGGTGGGTTGGAGACCTCTTAACCCTCCATCCATGCCTCTCCGCCCACCTCCTAAGCTCCCTCATGCTCCCGAACACAAGGCATCTCTGGGAGTTATTCTCTATCAGGGTGAAGTATTCCTCCCCGCTCATCGCCAAGCCGTGGAAGCCCTTTACGTGGAACCTTAGCCTGACCAGATACTCGACCCACTCCATTATGCCGCCTCCATAGCCTCAAGCATCTCCTCGCTGGTTATCTCTCCGTCCAGCCATGCCCTCACCATCGCCCCCCTGCTCCTCAGCCTCCCACCCTTCAGGCACTCCCAAGCCCTATGCTTGGGTATGTAGTGTTCTGGGTCGAGCCTGAGGGCTGGGCATCCAGCCATCTCCTGGAACCGGATTACCCTGCTCCTCACCTCTTCCACCTCAACCCTCCCGACAGTCAGGCCAACCTATAATGCTCCGGGGCCACGTCATCTCCGGGCTACTATGACCACGCATCCGTCCTCCATCCTGGCCTCGTGGGGATACTCTACCTTTAGGTCTCTCCTCGGCCTAGCCAGAACCTCAACGTCAAGCCCCCGGGAGTATATCGTGGCCACCTTGATTAGGAGGCTTGGGGCTGGTTCCGGCGAGGCCTTCTTGGCTAGGCTGGCGGGAACACCCATCTCCCTCAGCCTGTATAGGGCGTATAGGGTTCTGAGTGGGTAGTGGGGGGATAGGCCGGCGTCAACGTAGCTCTTCCTCCAGTATGGGGGCGTGATGTTGTGGAGTATCGCCTCCTCCTCGCATACCTGCCTTACGGCCTCCATCAGCCTGCCGGCCTCCTCTCCGTCCCTCAGCACGAGTATCTCCTTGATGTCTCGGAGGGTTGCCTTGGAGAGCCTGTCGCTTATCCTACCCCTCTGGAAAGCCTCTTTAAGCGTCTCCTCAAGCCTCCTGCTCCTCTCCTCCCTCCTACGCTCCCTCTCCCAATACTCCCTGTCCAGGGTCTCGGCCACCTCTCTCCTGACTACGGGGAGGATAGGTCTGCCGCCCCTCCTGAGGAGCCACCCCTCCCTGGCTAATGTGTATCTTACTACCTTGACCCCCCTCTCCCTAAGCTCCTCGCTGGCCACCACCCTGTATCCGTCTCTATAGGGCGTGGTCTCCACACCCTCCTCCACTAGGACGTATGCCTCCACCTCTCCCATCCCCTTCGCCAGCCTCTCAGCCTCCCTCACGGCTCCCTCAACGTCTAGGCCGAGCCGGGGATAAACCCGCCTGATGTAGTCTAGGCACCATGAGAGATACTTCCTGAACCTCTCGTGGGAGTATGCTGGGAGGCCGTTATACTCGGTGTCCGGCTCCCCGAGTGGGTCAGGCCACCTAACGCCATCGACCCTGAGATACCCTACCCCGGTTATCTGGATATACGCCCTATCCACCCTCTCCCTATCCATGAACACCGCCACCCTCGTCTCCCCGGCCTCCCTTATCGTGGAGGCAAGCTCGACCAGCTCCATAGGCCAGGGGTGCTCCCTCTCCAGGCTGACCAGCCTCCCATCAACCTGGATATAGGTCTCTACCACGTCCTCGACCACAGACTCGCCAAGCCCAAGCTCCACGAGCCTACGGAGAACCCTAAGCCTCCTGGCAGGCTCCTCCCCATATGCGAGAAGCTCCGGGAATATCCTCGAAGCCCTGACAATCCTTCCAATCCTCCCCTCATACTCCCTTAGAAGCTCCTTCACGGTTGGCATAGGCTCACCGCCGGATAAAAAATGGGGTTAGAGGCGGAGCCAGGCGGCGGCCAGCCTCCCATCCACGTATAGTAGCGGGTCCCCCGGAGTCCGCCTAACCACCCTAACCTCAAGCCCACGCCTCTCAGCCAGGCCTACGATCTCCCTGACGGTCCTAGGAGGCTCCTCGCCCAGCTCCCGCCTAACCCTCTCCAAGACACCTACCTGGCTCATGGCGGGGCAAAAAATATCGGGGAGGGATTTAAGGCCCCGAGGCCATAAGCATGCCCAGTATCCTTAAGACCTCCTCCATATTCCCTCGTAGCACATAGAACCGCAGTCCTATCATCTATCCTCTCCGCCAGCTCGTGTAGGTGGGCCCAGATGGCTTCG
>CAZHEC010000025.1:0-11040 GCA_964531465.1 uncultured Nitrososphaeria archaeon
GGAAACCTTATAGAACCCTTCTCAACAACAGAGTCAATATAAGATATATCATGCTCCCTAAGAAACCTCAAAAGCTTCCTAGAATCAGCGTCCAGAAGAAGCTGCTGCATAATTATTCCAGCTTATCCAATCACGCCCTCATATAAATGGATGGCTATGACATGTAGTCTGGAATGAAACATTTTTTCAAAAATTGTAGTTCATTTTTGCAATTTTAGCTCCTTTAGAATCGGTATCTCCTCAAGTTTCTTCGGGTCCAGCTTATCCCATAGGATTCCGGGCGGCCGTGGGAGCCTATTCTTTATTCTTATCTCTTTGGTTGGTGTTGTTATGTAGTCGAGGGTTAGGTCATAAGGGTCTCTTGGAAGATCCTCGATTAGCTGGAGGTCATGTATGTTTGTGGCTATGAATATGTCTTCGTCCACCTTTCCAAACTCTCTTAGTATTGCATATTCAATCTCGGCGTAGCCTTCCCCCTTACCTATCCTGACACCATTACTTGAAGCTGCAACCGAGCCTACCACTATCATGTCTATTTTCGGAAGCCTGCTAGGATGCGTAATTTCTCCCAGTTTGAATGCACCCTTTATTGTAGATGCGTGATGGATAAGGTTTCTAGGTATCTTTGATGGATTAAGGACGAGGAATCCCTGTCTTATCCTCGGCGTTGGCATCACTAGAAGCTTACCGTCCTCTAAGCACCTCTGTCTAACTAGCCTTTGAGGCGAGTCCGGATTAACCTTGATCACCCTCGCATTACGATACTCATCTAACTTGAGTATCTTTTCAGCCGATTTTTCCGCACCGATAAAATTGGGGATCCTGCCGTATACGGGTCTAGGAAACCTGGCCACATTCTTTTCCTCAAGAATTCTCCAAATCATCTCACGTATAGTGTGTTTATCCATCCTCATTACTCACCTAAGCCTAGAGACCTGAGCAGCATGCTATAAGATTCGTTATCCATTCTTTCTTTATATCTTCTTGCATATTCGATGGGGGGCTTCTTCACACCTAGCATGCTGAGTATCTTTCTTGAGTGCGGGCCGTGGGTCAGGTAGCTAAAGAGTGATGTAACATTTCTGGGTTTTCTGAGTATGCTTGCCTTTCCGAAGTCTATTATCCATACTTTTCCTTCATGTCCAACTATGATGTGTTTCTTTGCCTCGTGTAGTTCTCCGTGGTCTATTCCGACCTCGTCGAGGCGTCTCGCCTGGTTAAGGCACTCCGTTAAGACCTTTTTCAGAGAGCCTACGTCCTTCACCTCCCCAATCCACTTATCAAAGCTCTCACCCTCTATGTATTCCATTAGTATGATGTTTTTTGTCCAGCCATATATTGTTGGGCCTATTCCGTATCTGTTTGCCTCTTGGGTAATCTCGGCCTCATGTCTTAGGCTATCTATTCCCGCATCAGTCCTCCTAACCTTCGCAGCCAACCTATTACAGTCCTTGTGGACAAGTATCACGATAGCCCTGTATCCCTTCCCGACCTTCAGAACGTCACCGTCATCAAAATATATGGAGTCTACTCCAAGTTCCTCAAGCTCTTTGATTAGCTCCCTTCCATAGTTTTCTTCCCCTGAAGGGTATGATAGCTGCTTAATCATACTAGTTTTCTTTAGTTCTCCGATTTTCAGGGTTTTCATAGGTAGTTCGGCCTGTGCTGGAGGAATTTGTGAAGGTATCTCTGGAATTCACGGTCTTTTAGGAGTTTTTTCGGGAGATTGCCTAGAGACGTTGTTATTATAGCTTTTCTAAGGTTGTCGTGTAGATTTTTGGCTATGGAGACCTTGCCCATCCTAATCTCACGTCTTAGGAGTTTCTCGGCTCTTGTCTCCCTTCTCCTTGAGAGGGCATACAGCCTGAACCCGTCTAGCCAGGGTCCCGACACCCCCCTCTTCACCCACTTCAAAGCGAAGTCAAGGGAGTTGTCCACGTACGCTGGCGGCCCTCTCCTAAGCTCATAGCTCGGTAATGCATCGTATGCTAACTCCAAGGATATTACGCAGTCTTTTAGGTTTGTCCATGAATCACTTTTGTAGACTTGGAAGCCGAGTCTCTCCAAGGTCTTTCTAACACCCTTCTCGGTTCTTCTAAGCTCGCCCCAGAGAACATCTGGAGCAACAGCCTTACCCACCTTAAACTCTATGAAGAGGACTCTCCTACCCTTCAGAAGACCTCGTATGATGCCTAGGCTCGTCTTCCTCTCCCTAATTCGGAAGAATTTTAGGCTGGGTTTCCGGATGAAGAGCTTCGAGGCTAGGATAAACTCTGCTAAACGCGTATCTGAGACTGCTGCGGCGACATTTCTCTTCCTATCTACCGGGTCTACGACTATTAGGCTATGGTCTCGGAATGCTTCGGCGGCCTCCTCATTGGAGCTGTAGTGTTTCTCTAAGTCGATTACTACTGGGGGTCTCCACCTTGAGGCAGCCTTAACTGTCTCGCTAAATCCGCCATAGGCGATGATTAGGAGTTCGGCTAAGTATCCGCTGAAGCCTCTAACCCTTATCTCGGCTCCATAGGCCCCACAGTTGAGCAGGAATGTCTTGAGAAGCCTGACCTGGTCCCTTAGCTCCCTTGTCATCCTCTCCTTCACGTATCTTGTATGGTAGGGTGTCCTATCTGTTGCGCTGATCCAGTTGGGAGGTCTGACGTGGTAGCACGCCACTATATCTATTGTTACACCGTTTATTACTCCCTCCACGTATGGGTGCTCCGCATACATTAGCATGGGTTCTCCGCCCATGCCTCGTATCGCCTCGGTTCCTATTCTAACCACCTCCTTCTCCATGGTTTCCTTCGGGATGCTTGGATCGAAGTGGACGAATATGTCGACCTCCATCCTCTCCCTAATCCAAGTGTCCTTGGCCGCAGAGCCTTCTAAAGATACCTCCAGCACCCCAGGAACATTGGCGGCGAGCTTAGAGACAACTTGATAGACCTTCTCAGCAGTGGTCTCTAATCTTTTTCTCTCCAATGCGGTGGGTTTAACAATTTTTAGAGCTCTCTCCAATATATCTTCGGACCTCAAGCTTTCTCCTCGGCCTCCACTACCAGTAGGTCTTCATAGATGGGGCCCCGGGGCGTTAGGATGCTCTTCTTCACCTTGAGTTCGCTTACTTCTTGCTCCCCTATCTGTATGTCCCTGAGTTCTTGTATTGTTTGGAGAAGTCTTTGACGGTCCTTAACCCTCTTGACTCTCCCTATTGTTAGATGGGGCGTGAAACCTCTCTCATCATACTTGAATCCGCGTCTCTTAAGCTTCTCGAGTAGCTGGTCTAGTATCTTGTTGAATCCTCCTGAGGGGTCTTCCACACCCAGCCAGACTACATTCACCCGCCCACCCCCGGGGAAGTATCCCATACCCTTAACCTGAACCTTGAACCCCCTGAACCTAACCTCCCTAACCTCCCGGATTACCATATCGAGCCTATGTTGCTCGAGTTCTCCCAGGAACCAGAGGGTTATGTGAAGGTTCTGAGGCTCCACAGTCTTGATTACTGCCCCCGAGTCCTGAATCCTTCTCTGGAGCTCCTGAACTCTCTCAACTATAACTGGGTTGTTGAAGTCAACTGCTATGAATGTTCTCGTTAGCTTATTCATCGTGGGTTGGGTGGAGGGGCTCCGAATAAACTTAACCCACCTTTAGCTGGAGGATCCTTTCCGCAACCTTTTCAGCAGTCTCGTTTAGACGCCCTTCAGGGTTCTCGACCCATAGGGAGTTCTCCCTCCTCCATTCATGGAAGACTTGGTAAAATTTCCTCACATAATCCTGCATCATGGCGCTACGTTCCAGCTCTTCGTCAAGTCGTCCCCCACCCCCTTGTCTCTCAAGCCTTCTCATCCTAACAGACTCCTCAACATCAACTATGACGTGAAGGTCAGGCCTGAGAAGGACCTTAGAGCCGGTCTTCTCGATAATCTTCAGGAGGTTTATGAAGTCTTCTGGGGTTATATCGGCCTCCTGGAGCCTCGCATACGCTAGTCCATAGGTTATCGAGCAGAGATAGTAGCGGTCTATGAAGAAGTATCTAGGCCTCTCTTCCAGTATCTTCTCCCTCATTATCTTCGAGTCTGAGGAGGTGTTGGCCAAGAATAGGAGCATCCTCGTCAGAGGGTCTGTTCCAGGCTTGTTCCCGAACTCGGCTGCAAACCTTCCCATAGCAGTCCCACTGGGAGTCTTGTAGTAAGCGACTCTGTAACCCTTGGATGAGAGCATCTCTCCAACCCTCTTCATGAGCGTCGTCTTCCCAGCGCCCTCCATCCCCTCCCACACAACTATAATAGCTCCTGCAAACATGATTCCCAGAAAATTGGTGGAGGGAACCTAATTAATCTGCAGCTACTGTCCGCTCATGCTCGTCGGGAAGGACCAAGACCTTAAGGTAGACCGAGTGGTTCAGGTGGATGCAGAGCTCATCCGCAGTAAACATGTGTCCACAGTCTTCGCACCAGTAAAGCTCTTTCCAGGTTTCCTCGGGCTTCTCTCTGGGTTCGAATAGCATGCATGCGGGGTCGGTTGAGTATCCTGGCTTGCTTAGCTCACGTCCCCTTGGGTGTGTGCATGTTCCCATGCCTCTTATGAGTGGGTAGGGGCTCCAATACTTGCAGCATGCACATACCCTCTTCAAGGCCTTACTCCTGCTTCCTCCAACTTGAGGAGCCTGTTCCAATTCTCCTCCACCTGACGCTTAAGGGACTCGAGTATGTGCCTGTTCTCAGGCTTGAGGATGTGATGGAACCTGCGTTGAAGCTTGAGAAACTCCTCCAACGGCTTAGGCTTACCCACCCTCACGTTTATCCTGAGCCTCCCATCCTCGACCTCGTATATTGGGAAGTATCGGGTCTCCACCGCTAGTCTAGCCAGCTGAATGGTCTTGGAGGGCGGATACCTCCACCCTAATGTGCAAGGCGAGAATACGTGGATTAGTGTTGGGCCGTCCTTCTCCAAGGCTTTCCTAACCTTGTTCATGTAGTCAAGAGGGTGAGAGATGCTAGCGGTAGCTGCGTAGGGTATGTTGTGTGCCAACGCTATCTCAACTAGGTCTTTCTTTCTCTCCTGCTTGCCTGGGATAACCCTACCTGCAGGGCTTGTGGTGGTGGCCGCACCCGTGGGCGTGGCACCAGACCTCTGAATACCCGTGTTCATGTAGGCCTCATTATCATAGCAGATGTAGAGGAGCTTGTGGCCTCTCTCTAAGGCCCCTGAGAGTGCTTGGAGACCTATATCGAAGGTGCCTCCATCCCCAGCAAGAGCTATCACGTCGTACGGCCTACCACCCCTCTTACGAGCCAGTATACGTGATGCCTCCACTATACCACTAGCCACAGCAGCAGCATTCTCGAATGCTACATGGACCCAAGGGGTTCCCCAGGCCGAGTATGGGAACATGGAGGTCGAGACCTCAACACATCCAGTAGCGTTGACCACTATTGTTGGATCCCTTGTGGCCTTAAGAGCTAGCTTAACTGCTATGGCGGCTCCGCATCCTGCGCAGAGCCTATGGCCTGGGGCAAATAGGTCCTCCCTAGGTATGTCCTTTACTGTCTTGTAGTATCTGGCCTGGAGACTCATTTCCTCACCCCCCACCAGATAACATTCTCATGGAAGCCTCCCGCATCGGCTCCCTCCGCAGCCAACCTCAGAACTTCCTCGGCATCATTTATCGTAAAGTCTCTTCCACCGAGGCCGTAGACTACGTTTAGGACCGGTATTGTCAGCCCATTCTTATAAAGGGTTGAGAGGATGTCGGTATAGAGTGGGCCTCCAAGCCCTCCATAAGAGTATGCCCTATCCATAACCACTACTGCTTTAACGTCTTCAAGGATTCTGGCCAGCTCCTCCTCTGGGAAGGGCCTATACATCGTGAGGGTGAGCACGCCAACCTTCAGTCCCTCACCCCTAAGTCTTCTAACCACGTGCTTCAAGGTTCCGTAGGTTGAGCCTAAGGCCATGACTACCGCATCCGAGTCCTCCACAGCAAAAGCCTTAACCCTCTCATAACGTCTCCCGCTAACTTCCTCGAATCCCCGTGAGACCTTGCTCCAAGCAGAGGGAACCCGCTGGAGAACCTCATGGAGCTGGAGACGGAACTCCATGTATGTATCAGGCAGGGCCATAGCCCCATAGGCCGCAGGCTTGGAAGGATCTATCGCATAAGGGTAATCTTTGGCGGGAAGAAAGTCCGAGACCTCCTGGTCTGAGAGTATCTCGAGAGGCTCAACGCTGTGTGAGAGTATGAAGCCATCTAGGTTGACGGAGACTGGCAGGAGGATGCTGCTGTCCTCGCCCAGCCTAAAAGCCATGAGAGTTAGGTCGTATGCCTCCTGGACACTCGTAGCGAATAGGTGGATCCAACCCGTATCACGTGCATTCATCACGTCGCTGTGGTCGCAGTGTATGTTCAAGGGAGAGTTTAGAGCTCGATTAGCTATGGCCATGACCATCGGCGCTCTCATGGAGGAGGCTGCATGGAGTATCTCATGCATTAAGGCAAGTCCCTGACTTGCTGTTGATGTGAATACTCTTGCCCCAGCCAGGGATGCTCCTACGCAGATAGAGATTGCGGAATGCTCGCTCTCGGCCTGGATGAAGGAGGCGTTAAGCTCCCCATTTGCAACGTATTCACTCAGCCTCTCCACTATGATTGTCTGGGGAGTTATCGGGTATGCAGCTACCACATCTACATCTGCCTGCTTGACGGCATACGCTACTGCCTCGTCCCCCATCATTGCGGTCTTCCTAACCTGAGCCACCCTCGCCACCCCTCCTCACACCTCCTCCACCATCCTAATAGCCTTCGTAGGACAGACCTCCGAGCATATACCACAACCCTTACAGTAATCATAATTCACCTCGACGGAGTCGTCCTCAAGCCTCCTGATGCTCATATCGGGGCAGAAAACCCAGCACAGCAGACACTTAACACACTTGGCATAATCTATTACGGGCTTCTCGGTTCTCCATACACCTGTCTTGTAGCTAGGTGAGGTTGGTGAGGGCGAGATTATCGCCGCAGGCGGCAGGTCCCTGTAGCTAAACTCTCCTCTGACTATCTTCTCGACCTTAAGCAAGGGTCTCCACCTCCCTGTAAGCCCTCTCAAGAAGCCTTAGATTAACCTCGAGTATATCTCCGGAGAATCTTGACATTAGCGCTGACTTCACGGTCTCTAATCCAACTAGGCCTGATGCCTTGACCAGAGCTGCCAACATGGGGACATTGTATATCTTCTTACCCGACTCCTCCATGGATATTCTATGTGCATTAACGACGTGGATGCTTACATTAAGTTCCTTAGCTAGCTGGGAGACCTCCCTAACATCACCTGCATAGTTCAAGACCATGACCCCGCCCTTCTTTAACCCATGAGTAAACTCCTGAGGGTTCCTGGCCATAGTTGGGTCTATAACAACCACCATGTCAGGGCTGTATACACCTGTATGAAGCTCTATAGGCTGGTCCGATACACGGGTGTAGGAGCGGACTGGCGCCCCTGAGCGTTCAGGCCCGAATTCCGGAAAATGCTGGGCATACTTTCCCTCAAGAATGGCGGCCCGTGCAAGAAGGTTGCTTCCTGTTACGACTCCCTGCCCGCCTCTCCCATGCCACCTAACTTCTATCACATAACGCCACCCTCAACGTTAAGTGTGTTGGAGCATCTATTAGGTTTTTTAGCCTAGTTGCATCTGACATTTCAGGTATTCATGGAGTTGAGGAAGCCTCCGTGGATAAGGGTTAGGCTGCCTTCGGGGGGTGAGTACGCCAGGCTCTCAAGAATCCTGAGAAAATACAGGCTCCACACGGTCTGCCAGGAAGCCCTCTGCCCCAATGTTGCCGAGTGTTGGGGCTCGGGAACAGCTACGATAATGCTTCTCGGAGATGTATGCACACGTGTATGCAGGTTCTGTGCAGTAAGGACAGGGAATCCCTTTGGCCGTGTTGATTGGAGTGAGCCTGAGAGGGTTGCGATGGCAGTCGAGGAGATGGGGCTCGACTATGTCGTCCTAACCTCTGTCACCAGGGATGACCTACCAGATGGGGGCGCGTCAATCTTCGCCGAGACCATTAGGCTGATTAAGGAAAGGTCTCCGGAGACTATAGTGGAGGTTCTCATACCAGACCTTAACAATGATGTGGATGCCATAAGGATGGTTGTGGATGCGGAGCCGGAGGTCGTGGCACATAATATAGAGACTGTAGAGAGGCTGACTAGGTTGGTCAGGGACCCGAGGTCTGGCTACCATAAATCACTTAAAACACTTAAGATAGTGAAGGAGCTGTCACCCAACATTTATACTAAGTCCTCCATAATGCTTGGGCTTGGTGAGAGGGATGATGAGGTGGTTAGAGCCATGAAAGACCTGAGGAGCGTGGGCGTGGATATGCTTACGCTGGGCCAATACCTCAGACCCACCAAGAAGCATCTCCCCGTTAAAGAGTATGTGAGACCTGAAAAGTTCAAGATGTTCGAGAGAATAGGACTTAAGATGGGATTCATATACGTTGCCGCAGGACCCTTAGTTAGGAGTTCATATATGGCAGGGGAATACTTTGTGAAGCACGTGCTTCTGGGGAAGCCAATTTATTAGAGGCCTATAACTTCGATGGTTGGTGATGTATGTGGAAGAGTATGAGGCGGTGGTTATCGGGGGAGGGCCTGGCGGATATGTGGCAGGGATTAGGCTTGGCCAGTTAGGCATTAAGACCCTCCTAATCGAGAAGGATAGGCTCGGCGGAGAATGCCTAAACAGGGGCTGCATTCCATCAAAAATCTTGATACGTGGAGTGGATATCTTCTGGGAGGCCTCTAAGGCGCCGTGGATTAAGAGTGAGTCCCTCGGGGTGGATTGGGGTGTCCTCCAAGAGTATAGGGCGAGGGTTACGAGGAGGCTGAGCGACGGCGTGGGCTACCTGCTTAGAGGGTATGGCGTCAAGGTTGTTGAGGGAGAGGCGAGACTCAGGGAGAACCTAACCATAGAGATACGTGGGAAAGATGGCTCGGAGAGGAGGGTTAAAGCCGAGAACATAATCATCGCTGTCGGCGGAGAGCATATAGACCTTCCAGCAATACCGAGAGACGGCAAGAAAATATTAGGGTCAACCCAAATACTAGAGGTAAGAGATGTTCCCAGAAGACTGCTCATAGTGGGTGGAGGGGTCTCGGGACTCGAGATAGGGACCGTATTCGCGAAACTTGGCACAAGGATAACGATTATAGAGGTGATGGACCAGCTCCTACCCGGAATCGAGAAAGACTTAGTCGTGCCTGTCCAGAGAACACTCAAACAGCTTGGAGCCGTGGTTCATGTGAGGTCGAAGGTCATCTCCTCCGAGGTTAAAGGTGGGGTTGTTAGGGCCAAGGTTGAGACTCCTGAAGGCGAAGCAGAGGTGGAGGCCGACTACGCATTGGTTGCGGTTGGGAAGAGGGGTCCTCCAGAAGGCTTGGGCCATAAGGATATTGGCGTGGAGACCGATGAAAAGGGATTCATCAAGGTCGATGAATACATGAGCACGAATATTGAGGGAGTTTATGCGGTAGGGGACGCCATAGGCCCTCCATTCCTGGCCCATAGGGCATCGGCTCAAGGCATAGTGGCGGCGGAGAACATAGCAGGCAAAGAGAGCGTCATGGAGGATGCGATACCCTCAGCAATCTTTACAGACCCAGAGATAGCATTTGTGGGATTAACTAGGAGTGAGGCGGAGTCCAGGGGAATTAGGGTGAAAGTTGGGAGGTTCGGGTTCCAGGCCTTAGGCAGGGCCATAGCGGAGGAGAAGACTCAGGGATTCGTCAGGGTTGTTGCCTCAGAGGATGACGAACGGGTCCTCGGAGTCCAGATGGTCGGCCCCCATGTCTCGGAGCTAATAGGTGAGGCCACGATAGCAGTCAGAAATAAGCTGACCCTGGAGGAGTTCGCCAAGGCTATAAGACCCCACCCAACCTTCAGCGAATCGGTTATGGAGGCGGCGGAGGCTGCGTTATGGAAGCCAATACACATGCTCGTGAAGTAGCCTTAAGGGTTGTGGACCTTGGTCTGATAGAGTATAGGGAGGCCCATAAACTCCAGCTCAGATTGGTGGAGGAGAGGCTCAGGGGCGGAGACGACACACTGCTCCTTCTCGAGCATCCTCACGTGATAACACTCGGGAAACGAGCCAAGAACATGGAAATCCCTGCCAGGGATATTCCCGTGATTAGGGTTGAGCGTGGAGGCGAGGCAACCTACCATGGGCCAGGCCAGCTAATCGGATACACCATCGTGGACCTGAGGGAGAGGAGGCTAGGAGTTTGGGAATATGTTAGGATGCTCGAGGAAGTCCTAATAAAGGTTCTCAGAGAGTATGGAGTTAATGCCGGAAGAAGAGAGAAGGCTCCAGGCGTATGGATAGGAGATAAGAAGATAGCCTCCATAGGACTAGCCCTCAAGCACTGGGTAACATACCATGGCTTCGCCCTAAATGTGAGCACGGACCTCAGCTACTTTAGGCTGATTAGACCCTGCGGATTTGACCCGGATGTTATGACTTCTTTGGAGAGGGCCCTGGGGAGGAGGGTTGATATGAGGGAGATTAAGAGTATTGTAGCCTATAAATTCGCAGAAGTCTTCGGCTACTCAACTATTAAATTGACTGGCCTTGCCCCGAGGACATCGTAGAGATACTTGTCGGTTATCTTGGCATTTGGTATGACTGGAAGGGTTAGGAGGAAGAAGACTGGCATGTATGGATGGTCTCTCAGCCCGAGGCTCCTCATAGCCTCTCTAACTCTACCAAACTTATCCGCAACTCTCTCGAGAGGCTCCTCCGACATTAGCCCCGCAACAGGCAGCTCCACCTCGGCCAAAATCTTCCCACCGCTAGCCACCGCCACTCCCCCCTGATTCTCCACAACCCTCATGGCAGCCGTCAGCATGTCCTCAGGTTTAACGCCCATGACGACCAGGTTATGTGAGTCGTGGGCCACAGTCGAGGCCACGGCCCCCCTCCTCATACCCGTGTTCCCGACTATACCCTTATTCACGTTCCCAGCTCTA
>CAZHEC010000026.1:0-11033 GCA_964531465.1 uncultured Nitrososphaeria archaeon
AACCCTACTACTAAATATAGTTGCTATACAGTTCACACTCTTCGCCTTGGATGGGCCGATAAGGGGGAAGGCAAGCGCAGGCTACATGATAACCGACGTCCTCCCAGAGGAGCTTAGACTCCCAGTCCTTATACCGGGAACCAGGCTAAGCATAGCCCTCATAGTAACCCTCGCAATAGCCATAGCTATGTATCTCCTGGTAGAGAAGACACCCTTCGGAGTCCATGCAAAGACTGTTGGAGAGAGCTGGGAGACGGCACGCTATGCAGGGATAAGCATCCCCAGAATAATAATGACCACCATGCTGGTGGCAGGAGCCCTAGGAGGATTAGCAGGAGCACTCCACGTAACAGGAGTTCTACATAGATTTGATGCAGGCCAGACTTCTCATGGATTCGGATATCTAGCCATAATAGTTGCTATGCTGGGGAGAAAGAACATGGCCGGAATAGGTCTTGCAGCGCTCTTCTTCGCATACATTATAATCGGAGCCGAGAACATGTCTAGGATAATCAGGATTCCCTTCCCTATAGTTTACGCCATGGAGGGCGTCATGCTAGCTGGTGTAACGCTTGTAGATTACTTCCTTACAAGGAGGATGGGATAGGGGATGGTGCTGGAGGCGATTCTTACAGCAAGCTTCTGGATAGGCTCTATAGCCCTTGCAATCAAGCTACTCCCCCTAATCCTGTTCACGAGTATGGGAGAATTGATTGCGGAGAAGTCTGGCGTCCTGAACCTCGGTGTGGAGGGCCTCATGCTCATGGGGGCCTTCACGGCATTTATGACCGCATTCATAACAGGCAACCCATGGCTGGGCATACTCGCATCTATACTAGTTTGCATGGGCCTGGGGCTAATCTTCACATTCCTGACCGTGTCCCTAGGGGTGAATCAGGTAGTAGTTGGTTTAGGGTTCTGGCTTCTCGGCCTAGGCCTCTCAGACATCCTGTTCAGGGCGTTTATCAAAGGATTAAGGATAGTTGGAATTCCAACCGTTAACACAATAAAGGAGGTCTACATACCCGTGCTGAGCGATTTACCCGTGATAGGCCCTATAATCTTTAAACAGAACCCCATAGTCTACCTCGCCATACTCTCCGTTCCCCTAACCGCATACTTCCTTAACAGAACCCACATAGGTCTGAGAATACGTGCAGTAGGAGAGAATCCCAAGGCAGCCGACACCATGGGGATAAACGTGAACAAGATGAGATATATTGCAGCCCTTATAGGGGCGGCGGCTGCGGGGATAAGCGGCGCATACTTCTCCGTTGCATATCTCGCAACATTCCAGTTTGGATATACGGCTGGTAGGGGGTTCGTGGCCCTCGCCATGATATACTTTGGGAACTGGAACCCCTACAAGACCTTCCTGCCAATCTTCCTCTTCAACTTCGTGGATGCGCTCCAGATAGGAATCATATCGGTTGACCCCCTTCTCTCCAGACGATACTACTTCTTCAATATGCTTCCCTATCTCTTCGTGGTGGCTCTGATACCATATTTTGGGAGAAGGGCTAGGGCGCCCAGGTTCCTGGCAATACCTTACAAGAAGTAGGTTATGTTGCAGTGGTCATGAGATAGGCGATTTTATCAACCTCTGCCTCATCCGGTCTGAAGATACCCATTACCTTTCCACGATTCATAACCGCTATCCTGTCGCTCATGTCGAGTATTTCGTCGAGGTCCGTGGAGACCATCAGTATTGCTTTTCCCTTCGCCTTCTCCCTCATTAGAATGTTCCGTATATGCTCCGTGGCCGCTACATCCAGACCCTTTGTGGGATTATTGGCTATTATGACCCGGGGGTTCCAGAACAGCTCTCTCGCCAAGATGAATTTCTGCTTATTTCCTCCACTAAGAGTCCAGACCTCGGTATCCTCGGAAGGCACCATAACCCCGAACTCGTCTATAATTTCCCGGAGCTTCTTCTTAAGCCTCTCCATATCCACAAAGACACCCTTCCTAAACATCTCCGCGAGATGGGGTGAAATTATTATGTTCTCTCTAAGGTTGAAGTTGAAGACCAAGGCCATGCGCAGGTCCTCTGGTATATGTGCGACTCCAAGCCTTCTAATCTTGTCTGAGGGGAGATTCGTAATATCTTTTCCACCTAGGTATATTCTTCCCTTAACCACTTTCCTTAAGCCTGTTATAACCTCCACCAGCTCCTTCTGTCCATTCCCCGCAACACCTGCCACGCCTAGTATCTCGCCGCTTCTAACCTCTAGACTGACATCCCTTAAGCCGAGGACACCTACATCGCTTAAGGCGGAGACGTTCTCCAGTCTGAGCAAGGGTTCGGAGATTCTTGACTGGACTTTCTGGACTCTGAATAGGACGTCTCTACCCACTATTAGTCTCGCCAACTCCTCCTTCGAGACATCCCTTCTATCCTTAACCGCCACCACCCTGCCCTGCCTAAGAACAGTTATCCTATCGGAGATCGCCATAACTTCGTCTATCTTATGTGTCACAAAGATTATCGACTTTCCTTCATCAGCCATCCTTCTGAGATTCTCGAACAGTTTCTTTGTCTCTATCTTGGTTAGGTATGATGTGGGCTCGTCGAAGATGAGTATGTTCGCTCCCCTAAACAATGCCTTCAGTATCTCTACCCTCTGTCTCTCCCCTACGGATAACTGCTCCATCACTGAGTCGGGATCTATGTGTAGGCCATATCGCTCAGCCATATCCCTAATTCTCTTCTTTACATCCGATAGGTCTAGTAGAGGGCGTTTCAGGTCATAGTTGAGTATGAGGCCTATGTTCTCCGCCACAGTCATGTTGGGGATAAGCATAAGTTCCTGATGAACCATTCCTATACCTGCATCCATGGCTTCCTTAGGCGAGGAAAACCTAACCTTCCTGCCGTTAAGGTATATGTTCCCCTTATCAGGCTTTAGGAACCCGTATAGAATATTGCAGAACGTAGTCTTTCCGGCCCCGTTCTCACCTAGAAGAGCGTGAACCTCACCCTCACGTAACTGGAAGTTGATATTATCATTGGCGACTAGGTGGCCGAACCTCTTCGTTACTCCCTCAGCCTCTAAAACAACTTTATCTGACACCATGTCCTAACACGCTCATCCATTAGGTAGATAATAAAGGATTACTTGGGGTGTTGGCAGAGTTCTAGGAGCACCCCCTTTAGGCTTTTAGGGTGGAAGAAGAATATTAGGGAGTTTTTTGAGCCTTTTGTCGGCTTCTCTGAGACGGGTTTGAGGCCCAGGTTCTTAAGCCTCTGCACCTCGGAGTCTATATCATCTACTCTGAAGGAGACGTGATGAAGCCCCTCACCCCTCTTCTCTATGAATCTCGACACCGGGCTATCCTCACCTATGCCGCTTAGAAGCTCCCAATCAACTCCATTAACCGTAATTCTGACAACCTCGACGCCCTGCTCCTCAACCTTACCCCTCCAGGTAACGCTACCACCAAAGACCTTCGTGAATAACTCTACGGCAGAGTCTAGGTCCTTAACGGCCACGGCCACATGGTCTATCCTCATACCAAATATACACTCGTCCTCCCATATTAACCGTTAATATTCATATTCTCTGAGTCGGCTCTCTTCTTAGATGGATTTGGACGAGATTATTGAGGGATTGATGAGGGGTGAGAGGAGGGCCTTAGCCAGGGCTATAACAATTATTGAGGAAGGAGCCGAGGCGGAGAAGATACTCGGCAGGATACCTGAGGCGAAGCCTAGACTGGTCGTGGGGGTTACCGGCCCCCCTGGGAGTGGAAAGAGCACGCTCATAGGCGTATTGGCTAAGGAGTTTGCTTCACGGGGAGTGAGGGTTGGGGTTATAGCAGTGGACCCTAGTAGTAGGATTACTGGTGGAGCTGTCCTAGGCGATAGGGTTAGGATGATGGATGCAGGAACTATGGAGGGCATTTACATACGTAGTCTAGCGACCAGGGGTGGAGGCTCCATCTCTGAAGCCGCTGAGAACGTTATCAGGGTTATGGCTGCCGCCGGGATAGACATGGTCTTCATAGAGACCGTTGGCTCAGGCCAACATGACTTAGAGGTCTTAGCGTCATCCGACATAATCCTTCTAGTCCTCTCCACGGGAACAGGGGACGAGATACAGGGTCTTAAATCCGGGCTGGCCGAGGTGTCTGATATAATAGTGGTGAATAAGGCCGATAGACCTGGAGCCGAGAGCCTCTTAACAGGCTTGAGAATAGCCTTCCCAGATAAGTCTGAGAGAATTTTGAAGGTCTCAGCGGCCAGGTCTGAAGGAGTGAAGAGGCTCACGGACCTGATAGAAGAGTATATGGGGAGGAAAGTTAGGAGAGATAAAAAGATAGAGAGGGAAATCCTAGTGGAGAAGGCTATGATGGGTCTGAGAAGACTCGTGGAGGAAGAAGCCGAGAAATACTTGGAGAAGCATAGGCCAAGAAGTAGAGAGCATGCGGTGGAAGAAATTATTAGGCAGGTTCTCAAGAGAATAGTTGGGCATGAAGGGGAAGGATAGGGGAAGATTTTACACGGACTCAGGGATAGAGGTTAAACCCTTCTATAAACCTGAGGATGTAGGGATAAATTATGAGAGAGATTTAGGGGACCCAGGCTCCTATCCATATACCCGTGGCCTCTACCCTCAGATGTATAGGACCAAGCTCTGGACTATGAGGCAATATGGTGGTTATGGTAGCGCCGAGGAGACTAACAAGAGGTTCAAGTATCTTCTCTCCCAAGGTCAGACAGGTCTAAGCGTGGCCTTCGACCTCCCCACCCAGCTTGGGCTAGACTCAGACGACCCTAGAGCATTAGGCGAGGTTGGGCGTGTGGGCGTTGCAATCTCGACCCTAGATGACATGAGGAAGCTATTCGAGGGAATAGAGCTCTCTAAGGTCAGCACATCCATGACGATAAATGCGACAGCCCATATACTCCTCTCAATGTATATAGCTGTGGCGAAGGAGCAGGGGGCGGACATATCAAAGATTAGGGGAACAGTCCAGAACGATATACTCAAGGAGTATGTTGCGAGGAACACATTCATTTATCCGCCTGAACCCAGCCTTAAGCTCGCCATAGATGTTATAGAATACTGTGCCAAGAATATCCCGACATACTATCCCATAAGTATAAGCGGCTATCACATGAGGGAGGCAGGTGCCACAGCCGTCCAAGAGCTGGCATACACATTCTACAACGCCTATACGTATGTTAGCAAGACGCTTGAGAGAGGTCTTGACGTAGACTCCTTCGCACCCAGGCTCACCTTCTTTTTCGTCGCCGGACCAGACTTCTTCGAGGAGATAGCAAAGTTTAGAGCCGCTAGAAGGATATGGGCTAGGATTATGCGGGAGTGGTTCGACGCTAAGAACCCCAAGTCAATGATGCTTAGATTCCACACCCAGACATCTGGAGCAGCACTAACAGCAATAGAGCCTCTAAACAATATAGTTAGGTCCACCCTGGCAGCCCTTTCAGCAGTTCTAGGGGGAACCCAGTCCCTCCATGTGAACTCATATGACGAGGCCTTATCACTGCCAACTGACCAATCGGTTAAGCTGAGTCTGAGAACCCAGCAGATTATAGCGTATGAGTCTGGGGTGCCTAGGGTTGCCGACCCCTTGGCCGGCTCCTATTACGTGGAGTGGCTTACTAACGAGTTGGAGGAGAGGGTCTGGAGAACCCTCGAGGACTTGAAGGGGATGGGCCTCGAGGATGCGGTAAGGTATATGATTGATGGGATAAGGGAGTCTGCTTTTAAGACTCAGATGGAGGTTGAGAGAGGTGAGAGGATAATCGTAGGCGTCAACTTCATGAGAGAGGAGAGGCGTGAGGAGAAGATAGAACTCCTCAAAGTTGATGAGGTGCTGGAGAGGAAGCAGATAGAGAGGGTTAAACGGTTTAAGGCATCGAGGGACATGGATAAGGTTAAGGAGGTGTTGAGGAGGCTTAGGGAGGCGGCTGAGGAGGATAAGAACCTCATGCCCTATACTTTGGAGGCTGTTAAGGCTGGAGCTACCACAGGTGAGGTAAGCGGGGTTCTTAGAGAGGTCTGGGGAGAATACAGGAAGGACTACATAGGGGTCTTGGCCTAGCTCTTCCTTCTCTGAGCCTCCTCACCCCTCCTCCTTATATGCTCCACGATTACCTCCAGCGGTGTCCCTGGACCGAAGTTTCCGGTTATCCCCCACTCCCTCTCCAGCCTCTCGGCATCCTCCCTGGGAATTATCCCTCCGCCGACCACCGAGACCCAGTCAGCGCCCCTCTTCCTCAGCTCCTCAACGACCTTCGGAAACAACGTCATGTGAGCTCCGTTTAACAGGCTTAGGGCAACCACATCCACATCCTCGTCCACGGCGGTCTGGGCTATCTGCTCAGGCGTCGCAAACAACCCCGTGTATATAACCTCCATTCCAGCATCCCTGAGCGCCTTGACCAGGATAAGGGCGCCCCTATCGTGGCCATCCAGCCCAGGCTTGGCGACCAAGACCCGTATAGGCCTTGAACCCATACCAACTACATAGAATAACTATCCCAGGTTATCATAAAGATTTATCGTGTCGGTTATCTCCAACCCGCTGTCTCACCCACTCAAGCAGCGGCCCGAAGATTACGGCCTTAGAGCGTGTTATCTCGCTTGTTGACCTACATCCCGTAAGGAATAGTGCTGCCTGTATCTCTCGCTTGACCCTCATCAACCTGGCCTCGACAGACTCTGGGTTCTGGGTTGCGGGTCTCAGGAATGGATGAGCCATCCCGCCCATACATGCTCCGAGCGCCATTGCCTTGACTATGTCTAGTCCTGTCCTCACGCCTCCAGACGCTATGACCTCTATTTTTACCGTTGATGCTACCTCTATGAGGGATGCTGCGGTAGGTATCCCCCATTCCAGGAAGACTTCGGCCAACGCCTTTTTCTCTTCATCAACGCCCTCAGCCCTCATCATCTCGATTAGGGTCCAGTTGGTTCCTCCAGAGCCAGCCACATCTATAGCAGATGCACCAGCCTCCTCGATCATCCTAGCCGCTTCACGTGATATCCCGCATCCAATCTCCTTGACGATTATGGGGACGCCTAGCCTCTCGGCCGCCTTCTCTACCGCATCCCTCACACCCTTGAAGCCCGCGTATCCCTCAGGCTGAACCACTTCTTGGAGAGTGTTTAGGTGTATGGCCAAGGCGTCGGCCTCTATCATCTCCACGGCCTTCTCCGCCCACTCTACACCCTCCTTAGCCAACTGGACCCCGCTTATGTTGGCTATCAGGAACGCCCCTGGCCCCCGCTTCCTCGCAACCCTAAAGGTATATTCCAGCTGGGGGTCTGCTATCGCAGCCCTCTGACTTCCCACACCCATCGGGATATTGACGCGCTCAGCGGCTTCCGCCAGGTTTCCGTTTATCTCCGCGGCCTCAGGCGTCCCACCGGTCATGCCCTCAATCAGTAGAGGCATGCTGAACCTCCTACCTAGGAAGGTGGTCTCGGTGGATACCTCGTGGAAGTCTAGCTCTGGCAGGGCCTGGTGAACAAGTTCCACATACTCGAACCATGTTGACTTCTCCCTGAACCCGACATCCCTCTCCAGGCTCAGCCTTATATGGTCCCTCTTCCTGGCACTTGTCTCATCCCTAGTCATCCGATAGACCCTCCAGGTCCCAGAATAATAAATACTTGCGGAATAGAGTATAGGGCTGGTATGAGGAGGCCTCCGGCAGTCGCTGGGATGTTCTATCCATCAAGCGGGGATGAGTTGAAGAAGGAGATTGAGAGATGCTTCCTCCACCCCCTCGGGCCAGGTAGGCTTCCTGAGAGAAAGCAGGGGGATAGGAGACCCCCCATACTCATATCACCCCATGCAGGCTACATGTACTCTGGCCCTGTAGCGGCTCATGGATACCTCCAGCTAGAGGGTAGGAGAAGACCCTCGACGGTCATAGTGGTGGGCCCTAACCATTATGGCATCGGAACCCAGGTCTCAATTTACCCTGGAGGAGAGTGGGACACCCCCCTTGGAAGCGTCCCAATAGATTCGGGTCTAGGAGTCAGGCTCACAGAAGTCTCGGATATATTCTCGATGGATGAGGTCTCTCACAGTAGGGAACATTCCATAGAGGTCCAAGTCCCCTTCCTACAATACGTCCTAGGAGAATTCAAATTCCTACCTATATGCATACTCGACCAAAGCCTACCCACATGCCTTGAGGTTGGAAGGGCTTTAGCGGAAATATTAAGGGAGAGGGATGACATACTCCTAGTAGCCTCCACCGACTTCACCCACTACGAACCACATGAATATGCCGCCGAGAAGGATGCCAAAGCCCTCGAGGCCATAAAATCGCTGAACCCCGAGAGAATGTATGAGATAATCGGGAGATTCAACGTGTCCATGTGTGGTTACGGACCTGTGGCAGCCGTGTTGGAGGCTGCGAGGGAACTCGGCTCACGTGAAGCCATCCTCCTCAAATATGCTACAAGCGGGGACGTTACGGGAGATAAGAGTTCTGTGGTGGGTTATGCATCATTGAAGATAGAGAGGCCTGGGTGATTTCATGCGCATAATACTTACGACACTCATCCTAATGATTATTCTGGCCGTTTATCGTTTTCCCTTGGCCGAGAGCCAGCCCACATGGAACCTTAGGATAACTACATATGAGTCGGAGCTAATCATGGGCGAGTGGGGGGTTGTAAGGGTAAACATAACCAACCTGGACTGCGATAAGAGGGCCTCCTTCCAAGTCGAGTTAGGACCCATAGACGAAGACGCCCTCAAAGGAATCATCGGAAGAGCCGACGAGATGATGGCAGAGAAATACATCAAGAACTACACGATAATCCCACCTGGAAAATCTTATGCAGGCTTCACCCCACGTGAGGGATACGGATTATATGTCCAAGATGCATGCTCCGGCCGAGAGATAGGTCTAGTGGGAGCGGGCATCTGGTTTCCATGGACGGGTATAAGGAGACTGTCTATGGTTTGGAGGGAAGTAGGAGGGACCTTAGCGCATTCAACCCGGTAAATTACATAGTTGATGGTAGGGATCCAAGCTCAAGCATAGTAATAGAGTTTGATGTCTTTGTCCCCCCGGATATACCTCCTGAGGAACGACCATTCAAGCCAAGGATTGATGTTAGGTTGAGTTTCCCAGAATGGCTTGAATACACGCTTGAGGACTATCCTATAGAGGAGAACCTTGTAGAGGTTCTACCCTTAAGGAGCTTCAACCTAACCATAACAGGCTATGATGGAGTTAATCCTCTCCCAAATGCCAAGGTCGTGATACGGAGACTGATAAGATACTTCGAGGTTAGGGAATACATCACCCCCGAGAATGGGACAATAAGGATCTGGAGGCTCCCCGAGGACAAATACGAGGTCAGGGTCTACTGGAACAGCACCTACAGTCAGGAGAGACCACTAGTCCACGTGGGCCAGCATACAGCATATCAGCTCGCTTCGGAGAGGAGGCTCAAGACGAAGCTCTTCAACCTACATATCACTACCCTAGACCTACAGAGACGCCCCTTAATAGGAGCAAGAATAATACTTGACGGAGTCGAGTCAAGAGCGGAGAACGGGTCCACCATATACCCACTCGTGCCGGAAGGCAACCACACAATACAGGTATTCTGGAAGGGTGTCAAGATACTGGACTCATGGGTCTGGTCAGGCTACCACCCAACAATATTCCCATGGGCCAAGCGCCCAGCCGTGAAGCATGAACTTACACTACCTGTGGATGACTTGGTGGTTAGGGTTGTTGATAGTGATGGAAGCCTTCTACCCGCTAGGCTCCAAGTAATCGGCCCAACACCAGAAACATCGATAGAGTCCATCGAGACCCCTGAAGGAGTCTTAACCGTGGCCCAGCTTCCATTGGACGAGTATCTTGTCGAGGCCGAGCACTGCTCAGAGTTATTCGGCATCTGCGTTTATAATGAGGTATACGTAGTTCCAGGCGAGCCGGCAGACCTTGTCATGCCCTTATACTCCTTGAGGGTGAAGGTGGTTGATATTTACGGGGAGCCTCTGCCAGGAGCCCTGGTCGAGTTAGGACCTCTACAATATGAGGCGGATGAGGTTGGCGGAGTGGTCTTCCCAGGTGTTCCCGAAGGCGAATATAATGTGAAGGTTTACTGGAGAGGTGTGATTGTTCATGAGGGGAGGGTAGATGCTCCGTCCAGCAGAACCTATACTGCGGAGTCGAGAGTCTATAGGATAGGATTCTCCTTCGAGACTTTTGACGGGAGACCCTACTATGCGTCCTACAGTCTAATAGACTCCTCTGGGGCAATCTTCTCGGATAACGCCACTAGGAGAAGACTGGAGGCTGAAAACGTTCCGGCAGGACCCGTCAGGCTCATTATCCTAAGCCCGGATAAGAGTGTTTTGATTAATGACACCTTCGATGCGGAGTATCTAGCCTCTCTCGAGACCTTCAGGCTTCCAATATCTGACATGGTGATTAAGGTCATGTGGAGCGATGGTTCAGCAGCCATGGACTCGGAGGTAATCTTATTGAATCCCCGCTCAGGGCTGACCCTGAAAGACAGGTCGGATGACCGAGGGGTCGTCGAGTTCAGTGACGTCATATTCGGCAACTATTCACTAACGATAACCTATCCGAGGATTAACATCACGGCAGTAAGGGAGAATATAACATTCATGGGAGGGGTTGTGGAGAAAGTCCTTAGGAAGTCAAGTATCGTAGTCCGCGTCCTCGACCTTCTAGGGACACCTTTACGGGGGGTAGAGGTCTCTGCAGGGTTCGGGGGTAAGCCCCTGGCCACTAAGACAACGGATAAAGACGGCAACACCTACTTCACCCTACCCCATCTCCCCGCATACAGGATTACAATCAGGTATGAGGGCGGGGAATCCACACTCTACGCCTCTCCCGGGAGCGTGATAGAACATAGGCTAGAGGCCATAGACCTCTTGGTAATTAGGGTTAATCTAAGAGACCTCCCATCCATCCTCACACCCATAGCTGCAGTAAGATCACTACTGGTAGCCCTGCTTATAATTAGAAGGCTCCTGAAGCGGAGAGGGGC
>CAZHEC010000027.1:0-10838 GCA_964531465.1 uncultured Nitrososphaeria archaeon
AGTTCAATATCTTCTGCGACCCAGAAGCAGCCAAAATAGTATTCGAGTCAGGAACCCCGCTAACGGCAATAGGACTTGATGTAACAACAGACCCGAAGGCAGTTATCACCAAGTCTCTTCATGAGGAATTGTATAGGAGGGAAACCAAGACCGCCAGGTTTGCTGCAAGAATATCTAGGAGGCATATAGACTTGTTTGGCTCGGTGGCTTTGCATGACCCCATGGCGGTGGCTTATGCTGTTGATAAGTCGCTCCTCAAGACCCGCATGTATCACGTATCTATTGCAACTAATGATGACTTGACGAGGGGTCAGACTATTGTTGATAGGAGGCCGAGGACGTTAATGGGAGAGAAGAAGCCTAATGTGAATGTAGCATACTGGGTTGATGGGGCAAGATTCATCGAGTTATTCATGGAGAGGATTACCTGAAGGAAGGGTTATTTATCAGTAGTGCCCGGTTTGGGAAGATATGCCGCCTAAAATAGGAGAGCCTGCTCCCAAATTCTGTCTACCTAGTGTTAATGGAGAGAATGTATGTCTAGAGAATCTTAAAGGTAAGTGGATTGTCCTCTATTTCTATCCGAAGGATAATACGAGTGGATGCACGAGGGAAGCCGTAGACTTTACATGCATGATTAATGAGTTCAAGCGTCTCGGCTCCATAGTTCTAGGAGTTAGCCCCGATAGCATCGAGAGTCATAGAAAGTTCATGGCCAAGCATGGGCTTAAGATCGATCTTCTCAGCGACCCTGAGAAGAAGGTGATAAAGACCTATGGTGCATGGGGTTTGAAGAGGATGGGGGGCAGGAGATACTATGGAGTTATCCGAAGCACCTTCATAATAGACCCTGAAGGAAGAATTGCGTATGCTTGGAGGAATGTGAAAGTTCAAGGCCATGTAGAGGAAGTTCTCCAAAAACTCCGTGAATTAGCGGGGAAGACCTAATCCCTAAGCCTATGGGTCATGTAGAGGAAGTATAGGAGGCCGATCAAGACCGGGATGCCTGAAAGCCCGTTAATCTCTAGGGATAATTGGAGAAAGTCCCTGAAGAGGAAGCCCGCAACCCTCCACAGGTTTCCAGCCCACACAAGCATCACGGGTATCAGCGTTAGCCCCTTGTAAGGTGTATGGGAGGAGAGGAGGGGTGGGAGCATTATCGGGCCATAGGCCATTATGGTCGTAGCCATGAACCCCACGGTTATGGAGTGGATGAAGCCGTCCCTCAGCCCAAAGACTGGACTACCTAAGTATAGCGTGAAGGAGTAGAGGAGCCCTAGTACCAATCCTCCTACAAGCCAGGCCATAGCACCTGCAAAGCATATGGAGAAGTAGTCATACCTAACCCTATCCCTCTCCCTCATACGGCTATACTGACCCCCAGACCTCACAACCCTCAAACCATCAACGCCAAACACAAAGAACAGGCCGCCAACCAGATATAGTACCGAGGATACAATGAAGATGCGGGAGTCCCAGTAAAATGAGATCGTTAGATTGATTACCAGGGAGATGAGTATTAGCGGGAATGCAGCTTTTACCAGCGTCTTCCTTAGCGTTGCTATTCTGAAATGAACGGTCCTAGTCATCACCCCAAATATCATAAGTGTTGGAAACCCTAGAAGCGCTAAGCTTAGATAAGCAGGGCTACCATACCCTGTCTCCCCGATAATTCTGACGATAAGGGATGAGGGAAGAAAGACTGCGCTTAAAATTATGTAAGGGTCGGCCACGGCGAGAACACCACTAGGCCATCTTAGAATAGAGATGACCATGAATGAGAAGATTAATGATCCTATGAGTATGAGGAGGAGCGCTGGAAGGTTTAATGGCGTTCCCGTGATGCTCCAGGCAAATAATAGTAAGTTTCCCGAAAAGATGAATGCAGCGGCCAAATAGGATTCCTTAATCCTCTCAAGTCTTTTATTCCTGAACCTCGGTATAAGCAGGAAGGCCACACTCATTATGAATAATGTGAGGAACCCGTTTATCATCAGGTCTGGATGGACTGGATACACTGGAAAGTAGGGCGCTATATCCCAGTGTGCCGCGAGCCATAGGGCTCCTAGTATAACTCCTATGAGGGCTAGTAGCGTTGCGAGGATTGAGACCGTTATGGAGAGTCTTCTAACATTTACCTCAATCATGTCTCTATTCTCCCCTCTTAGGCGAATCTTCTCTGAAGCGCCTTCTTCTCAGCCTCAATTATCAGCTCTATCAGCCTCATGCCCTCACCTCCGCTTTTCTCCAGAATCTCAACCACCTCTTTGAGCGTTAATCCACGGGCTGAGAGAGCTATTGCCGCAGCTCTTCCATACTTGGAAACCAGGACGGCGTTCCTCTTTAGCTCCGCAATTATCCTCCTCTCCTTCCTATTCGCCGGCCTTCCCTTCCTCGCAATGAGTCCCAGAACCTCCTCCAGGGGATGTTTTGTCAGTCCTATCTTGTTGGAGCCGCAGATGGGGCATGACGGTCTTTCCGCTAGGTCTTTCACGGCTATTGTTCCGTAATGTTCGAAACATTCCACGCAGGCTGCAAGCCATGACTCGCTTAGAAGTCTCCCCCTAACCGACATTAGGACTATTCTCCTCATCCCTTCGCCGGAGATTACTTCGCCCTCGGTCTCGAACCTGTTCAGGGTTAGCAGGGAGAGTGGGGACGGCTCCCCCGTCGATGAGACCCATTTATGAAGCCTGAGTCTTCCATCAACTATGTCGTGGAGGATCTTCTTGGAGGTCTCTAGGTCGAAGTCGTGGAAGAGGCTGTAGTTGAGGGCTTCCTCATGGACGGGTGTTCCTTTGAGGGTCTCAGCGAGCTGATTAAGGTTAATCTCCGATATGCTCGCATCTTCCTTGATTACCCCCATCTTCCTTGCTGCATGGACAAGCCTTCTCTTAAAGAGGGTTGAAGCCTCTACAGCCGACTTAACCTTCTCTTCATAACCTCCGCTCAAGATCTCTTTAATGGCTCGTAAAACCATCTCAGCCGAGATATGCTTGGACCTGAATACAACCCTGTAGGGGTCCTGCTGACCCTGAATCGGCGCCCCAATCTTCTCGGATAAATGATGAGCGACTACTTTCTGGACTGTTCTGTTAGCCTTGAGGCCTCCGTGGATGTGTAGGATGACGTAGCTTCCAGCCGACTCGAGGACCACGTCTTTATCGGTTGGGACAGGTATCCCCTTGCTGAGATGCTGCTCAACCTCCCTGAAGGCCTTCCACACTACATCATACCCCACTCCATATCTCCTTGCCACGTCCTCTGCTATCTTCTCCGGCTCCTCGCCTCTCCGCCTCCTCTCTACATACTCCCTCCTAAGGCTTCCAACCTCCTGAGCAACCTCGTATGGAACTGGTATCTCGTCTCCGACCCAGCTTGGAACCGCGCCCTCATAGTCTGTCAAGGGGGCCACGTATATCCTGTCGCCCTGGGTGTAGTGTATCTCCCACGCCCTACCCATGAGGATGAACCTCGTTCCAGGCTCACCATACTCGGCCACAAACTCCTCGTCGAGAATCCCCACAGGCTCACCCTTCACCTCATCTACCACGAGATACTGCCTCTCCTCAGGAATCATAGACAGGTTGTTAAAGTAATATCCGTAGAGTTCGCGGTTGTTCCTAGGCCTGGTTACCATGTCTCCCCTAAGGTCGGCTACACCTATCTCGGCCATATGCTCCACGACCCGCTTAAGCTCGTCTAACTCTAGTCCCTTAAAACATGAAGCCCTTCTAACTATGGATAGAATCTCATCCAGCCTCATGCGTCCATACTCTATTAGTAGGCCTGCAACCTGATGCATCAGGACATCTAGGCTTCCCTCAGGTATCTCAGGTTCCTCAAGCTGCTCCTCCCTAGCTCTCCTCGATATAACTATGGATTCGAGGGCGTCGTCTGAGTCTATTACTATTATTACGCCCTTAGCCGTCTTTCCAAGCCTGTGGCCGCTTCTCCCAACCCTCTGTATGAGCCTGGTAACCTCTCTTGGAGAGTTGTATTGGATGCAGAGCTCTATTCTGCCCACGTCTATTCCTAGCTCTAGGGAGGATGTGCAGATTATTCCTGTTAGCTTCCCTGATTTTAGTCCGTGTTCAGCCTCTATGCGGGTTGTTTTGGAGAGGGAGCCGTGGTGTATGGCTACTTGGAGCTGCTGGTCCCATACCCTGAATCTGTTGGTTAATATCTCGGCGAGTGGGCGGGTGTTGGTGAAGATTAGGGTGGACTCGTGCTGGTCTACGAGTCTCCTTATAGCCCTCAGCCTAGCTGCTACCTCGGGGTGGGCACCTATCCTCTCGGCGAGCTCTTTGTCCTCTGGCTCAGGCTCGGGAAAGATTACATCTAACTCCATGTTCTTCGCCACGGGAACCCTAACTATCTCGCATTCCCTTCCAACGCCTACAAGAAACTCCGCTATCCTCCTGGGGCTCCCTATAGTCGCTGAAAGACCTATCCTCTGGAACTCTCTCCCAGTTATCAGGAGGAGCCTCTCCAAAGCCACCGCAAGCTGCTCACCCCTCTTATCGGTTGCGAGTTCATGAACCTCATCCACGATAACCCATCTAACGGATTTGAGGTGGTTGCGAATGGTCTTGCCTGTCAGGATTACCTGGAGTGTCTCAGGCGTGGTTATGAGTATGTCCGGGGGGCTGAGGCTCTGTATCCTCCTCTCCCTCTGGGCGGTATCCCCATGTCTGACCGCCACCCTAAAGTCTAGTCGCTGAGCCCACCAGTCAACCCTATCAAGGAGGTCCCGGTTAAGCGCTCTTAGGGGCGTAATGTATAGTAGCTTTATTCCTGGTCCATGTTCTTCCACCAGCATCTTGCTGAGTATGGGGAGAAGAGCTGCCTCCGTCTTCCCAGTTCCCGTGGGAGCCATTAGCAGGAGATTTCTCCCCGAGAGTATCCTGGGTATCGCATGTAGCTGGGGTTCGCTGAGCCTGCCGAACCTCTTCCTGAATGCCTCGGCTATAGGTCTAGCCAACAGACCCAACACGAACTCTTCATCCATCCTCCTCTTCCATCATCCGTGTCCAAGACGATAAACTTAAACTCACCCCCATCTTAAGAAAAACTTCCAATACCTTTTCCCGGCGTTTGGCTGGGCTGCAGGGCGTTTATGGATGGGGCATGGTTGTCTAGCATCCGCATCCTAGTTTCCTAGGGGGATGAAGACGGTGGGATAAAAACAGCCCGATGTTTAAATATCCTTTAAGACTCGCCGGGTTCTGCCCAAGATCGGCTGCTCTTTGCGGCCCTTTGGGTTGGGGGCTACCGAGCACACCCTCCAATCTCCACCTTCCCTCTGTGCCGCCTAGGTCTAGGCATGAGGGGGCGTTAAGGATGGCTGCTAAACAAGCCCCGGCCCTTCCCTAAATAACTTTTTAATAAGTTATATCTCTGGTTTATGGGCTGAGGGATGGGTTAGGTATGACCAGGGAGCAGGCTCTTGGCTGGGTCGTCTTTGCGGCGAGCATCATAGGGATAATAGTCTACTTCCTCTTGATGTTCGTTCCACCGCTGAATCAGTGGGCGTTCCTGGTTATGTCGATAACGTTGTTCATAGGTGTGGCGGTGGTCTTCGGCATCCTCGCATGGATAGGATACACATTGGCCACTACGCCTCCCCCTGAACCTCTCCCCGAGCTGGAAGAGCCTGAAGAAGAGAAAACCTAGGGATACATCTCGTAAAGCTTTCTTCTCATGGCCTCAAGAGGCTCCTCCCGAAGTCCCGCATACTCGGCAGCACTCATAACAGCAACTCCCACTTCCTCAGCCTTCTGGAACAACTTAGAGACCCTATTTCTCCATTCAAGCTCCCTCAATAGATGATGGTCCAGCACAAGCGTCTCAAGACCCATATCCATTACCTTGCATAGATTCCTTAGCGAGGTCTCCAAATCTTCCTCAAAAAACTTTGTCCCAAGCATGTATGTCATCGGGCCGTCCACTATCAGTGTCTGGGGCCTATATCTAGCTATGAACTCCACCTGCTCCCAAGAGACTAGTCCCTCGACATCAGAGGTATGTATTAGCTTCTCGCCATCTTCATCTACTAGGACCTCCAGGACGTATCCAAGCCTTGCGTCATTCCCATGCTGGACTGGCTGGGAGAAAACTATCCTGCAGCTATTCATCTTAAGCTCCCTCCCATCAGCTCTTTCAGGCACAACGTCGATTCTCCTAAGCTGCTCCAAGAATATGCTTGACCTACCCCTTTGGCTACGGTTAATCATGCTGCTCGGGTCCTTCAAGTAGACTTGTTTTCCACGTATCCAGGAGACGTTTTCCTCAGGTCGGGGGAAGTGGTCGTAATGGTAGTGGGTTATGATTAGTATGTCGGCGTCCTCGGACTCCTCCCTAATTAACGCCTTATGGGCTCTCAGCCTCTCCAACTCTATTCTATGAGGTTTAAGTCCGTATCTTCTAGGCCCGAGTGCTGCTCCAGGGTCTATGACTATCTTTGCCTCACAGGTCTCCACAACCGTGCACATGCTCCGTGTTCCCAGGCTATCGAATGCGATGGGCTTAATCTTCATGGCCGGGCTTCACCCTTGAGCCGCATAGGGGGCAGTATATGGAGTCATGTGGGATGAGTTTTCCACAAGAAGGACATTGGATAAGTTCCAACTTCTTCTCCGCAGGCTTCTCACTTACCTCGACCTCCTTCAACTCACCACCCTCCACAGATTCTTCGGGAGGCTGGGCTTCCTCGAGGAACTGTCTGATGAGTAGTGCGAGTATGGGTGCGCCTCCAACCGAGATTAGGAGTTGGGGGAGTGGGGGTGGAGGGAGTTCGAGGAGGGTGAGAAGGATTAAGGAGGAGGCCGCAGCTGCCACGCCTGCGACGAGGCTCACCAGGAACCCTTCCCAAACCCCCCTTACAAGGGCCACAGCGATAAGAGAAACTGTTACTATGTATGCTGTGGTAGATAGCACCCATATTGAGGGGCCGAAGAGCATGTGAGGTATAGTTAGGATGATTAGGGAGGCGAGGTAAGCGGGGGCCACGGCCGCCAACCTTAAGCTATACATAGGATTACCCTGTAGAGTCGGCCTTTAAGGGTTTCCACATTCTTTGGCCAAACCATTAAACCTGTCTGGACAGGAGTATGAGCATGTCGCCCACGTTTGTCCCTGTTTGGCCGGTCATAACAACATCGCCAACCCTCGTAAAGAAGCCATTCGAGTCGTTATCTCTAAGAAACTCTATAGGGTTTAGGCCCTTTGAAACTGCTTCGCCGTAGGTCTCGCCGTCTACTATCGCCCCAGCCGCATCCGTGGGTCCATCAACACCATCCGTTCCTACGCTTATGAGGCATCCCTTAACGCCTTGGAGGCTTATTGCAGCCGAGAGAGCCAATTCCTGGTTTCTTCCACCCCTACCTCTCCCCTTAACGGTTACGGTGGTTTCACCCCCCATGATTACTGCCCTGTTCTTTCCCTCAATCTCCTTTAGTATCCCTGCAGCCAGTCTCCCAACCTCCGATGCCTCACCCTCCATGTATCTTGTCAGTATCTCTGCTCTGTACCCCAGCTTTCTTAGATGGCCCCGGGCTGCCTTGCATGCATCAATCACTCCAGACACTATAATGTTCGTTATCTTATTGAATGCTGGGTCTCCTGGCTTCGGTGTTTCCTCAATCCTCCTCTCCACCCCGTCCTCTATTCTTCTCCTAATGCTTTGAGGCACCTTGTCCCATAGCCCGTATCGCTTCAGTATGTTCATGGCATCCTTGAAGGTTGTTGGGTCTGGTGCCGTAGGGCCGGAGCCGCTTGGCTCGAGCTTGTCGCCCACCGCGTCAGAGATTATGAGGGAGATTACCCTACCCTTGGAGAGCCGTTTTCCAAGCCATCCACCCTTAACCTTTGAGAGATGCTTTCTCACGGTATTCAGCTCATCTATTGTTGCACCGCTTGCGAGAAGGAGCTTCGTGGTCTCGGCCTTGTCTTCAAGTGTCAGAGGCTCGGCTGGAAGCGGCAGCATAGCTGAGGCGCCGCCTGAGAGAAGGAAGACCGCCAGAGTTCTCTCATCGACTGTTTCTGCATACTCAAGCATTCTCTCGGCGGCCCTAACACCTAGCATGCTTGGAATCGGATGGGTTGATGGGAGGACCTCGACCCTCTTTAGCCCGTGTCTCTCATGCTCTCCTCTGGGTGCGATTATGAGACCTCCTGAGATGAGGTCTCCTAGAAGCTTCTCCATATATGCTGCCATGCCTATGGATGCCTTCCCAACGCCTAGTAGGAGTATCCTCTCATAAACTCCTAAGTCTATCTTCACGCCATCAACCTGGAGCCTTCTACCTCTCCGCCTCACCCTCCTGCCTAAGGCATTCTCAGGCATAACAGCCTTTAACCCAGCCTCAACAGCCTCCAACACATCCCTCCTCATCCCGGAGAGAGGTTTACCACGCCTCTCCACCAACTCCCTAAAATTCTTGATAATCCTAGGCATGCCTAGAGGAGAGTCTCCGAAACCATGTTAAATATCATCCCTTACGGATTTCTCCGGGGATGGGTGGATATATCTCGGCCAGGTCCAGGGTTAGGGGCATCGTGATGGGAGATTCCGCCGTGCTGGGTCCAAGCATAATAGGTGAAGATACCATAGTCGATAGGTGGGTAGTCGTCGGATATCCGTCTAGGGAGAGGCTTGGGAGGCCTGGCACCCTAGAAGATATAGATGGGGTTAGTCTAGGCTCAAGGATAGGGTCTGGATGCGTGATAAGATGCTTCACGGTAATCTATGACAATGTGGAGATTGAGGACAAGGTGGAGATGGGGCACGGCGTCCTCGTCAGAAGCGGATCCAAGATAGGGAGTGGATCCAGGATAGGAAGCTACACCCAGTTAGACGGAGAGGTTAAGATAGGGAGGAACGTAAGTATACAATCTATGGTGTATCTCCCAAGCCGGACAAAGATAGGGGACGAGGTATTCATAGGGCCTAACACGGTCTTTACAAACGATACATACCCGCCCAGCGGAAGGCTAATGGGCGCAAACGTCGAGAGGAACGCCATTATAGGTGCTGGCGCAGTAATCCTGCCGGGAGTAACGATAGGTGAGGGAGCCGTGGTGGCGGCTGGTTCACTGGTGGTCGAGGATGTCCCTGAGGGGCAGGTGGTTAAGGGCGCTCCCGCAAGACCCTACATGACCAGGAAAGAATACGAGGAGAGGCAGGAGAAGTATAGGTCTATAGGTCATAAACCCGATTAAGCCTTATATAACCCCCACACCAAAATTATTCAGCGAAAGGAGGTAGGTAATGGCGGAGATCTGCTCCGTTTGCGGGCTTCCGAAGCCAATATGTGTCTGCCAGACGATTGAGAGGGAACAGGAGAGAATAAAGATAAAATTGGAGACTAGGAAGTGGGGTAGACCTGTAACCATTATTGAGGGGCTGAATGGGGAGAGAGAGGACTTGCACGAGCTTGCAAAGAAGCTTAAGTCCGCATGCGCCTCGGGGGGGACGGTCAAGAACAACACGATAATACTTCAGGGAGACCATAGGCTAAAGGTGAAGGAGATACTAGTCTCCATGGGCCACAGCGAGGAGAACATTGAGATAATCTAGGCAGCCGCCTTACCCTCTAGAGCCTCCTTAAGCCCCTTAAATCTATTCCGAACAGTAACCTCCGTTACGCCTGCGGCTCTAGCTATATCTTTCTGGGTTATGTTCTGGGTTGTCTCCTGGCAGGCCATGTAGAGGGCGGCTGCAGCTATCCCGACTGGATCCTTCCCCACCGTTGCACCTTTCTTGGCGGCCTCCTCAAGTATCCTATGGGCCTCCTGTATGGTCTTCTGGTCAAGGTTAACCTTCGAGGCAATCTTCTTCAGGTATATGGACGGGTCTGCCACTGGAACCTTCAAGTCAAGATGTTTGAGCAGGAGCCTATACCCCTGCGCTATAGTCTTCCTCTTAACAACCGGGTAAGCCTTCTCGAGCTCACGTAGGTCTCTGGGGGCATTCATAGCCCTACATGCGGCATAAACTGCCGCAGCCATTATGGAGCGTATGGACCTGCCCCTAACTAGACCCGCCCTTAGGGCCTTCCGGTAGATTAGCATGGCTTTCTCGGCTATGGCCTGGCTTAGGTGGAGCTTGTCTACATATATCTGGAGGATGTTTACGGCCTGCTGGAGGTTTCTGGCTTCTGAGGCGTTTACCTGTGAGGTTGCGTCGAGCTTCTTGAGTCTGAGGAGCTTCTCACGGGCCTCCTTGGAGAGCCTCCTACCCGAGGCATCCTCATCAATCCTGTCTATGACTGTTGAGAGACCGTGGTCCCTATACATTATGGAGAGGGGGGCTCCTACCCTGCTCCTACTCTCCTCCTCATCATCCAGGCTCCTCCACTCAGGCCCCCTATCCACATCCCTCTCCTGAACAACATAACCACAACTCGGGCAGCTGACCTCGCCAGTCCTAGGGTCATGAACCAAGACGTCATTTCCACACTCGGGGCATATCATCCCCTCCCTCCACATCCTAGGACCCATGGGCTTAGACGTGTCCTACACCCCCTAATCGCAAATTTTTTATACCTCCGTTCTACAACCTGAGTAGGCAGTATATAAAGATTTCCTACTCCCCAACCAGAGATAGGTGGGGTCGCCGTGGCGAGTCCTATTTATACCTGCTTGGGTAGACTTCACGTGGATATGCCGATTAGGGTCTTCAACACCTTGGGGAGAAGGCTTGAGGAGTTCAGGACGCTTGAGCCCGGGCTTGTGAAGATGTATGTCTGCGGCCCCACGGTCCAAGACGTGGCCCATCTTGGCCATGCCCGGACCTACGTGGCCTTCGACGCAATCATAAGGTTCCTCGAATACTA
>CAZHEC010000028.1:0-10747 GCA_964531465.1 uncultured Nitrososphaeria archaeon
TCACGCCCAAGGCAATCTTTGCATCCTCAGCTGTAACATACTTGGATGTCTCTATCTCGTCGGTATACTTCATTAGGAGACCTTCAGGGATTGCCCATGAGAGGAAGATTTGGTGAACAACGGCTACATCCACATCCCAGCATGCCTTGCCAGCATCCCTCGCAGCCTTAATCTTCTCGAAGACAGTCCTGCTTCCAGCCTCACCAGGACCAGTATGAACCGTGATTACCTCAACATTCGGATATTTCTTCTCGAACTCAGGTGCGATGAGGTTCTGTGCTAGGGCCAGCATGTTTATGTCTCCAGCAGTCATGTAGACCAGCCTGACCTTGCCGCCTCCACCCATGCCTTGGCCCAGAAGGATGAAGGCACCTGCAACAGCCGCTACAACCACAACAACAGCGATAGCGATGGCCGCAACCTTACTCAAACCCGATGTTTTCATATTCGGTATTCATAGAAACATTCATCCTATATAAAATTTTGAGTTCGTAAATAGATCTTCTGTCTCCCCCATAAAATTAATATCTAATTTGGGCGGTGTGTGCTCTGGGTCATGCCACAGCTAAGGTTGGAGGGGGTCACTAAGAGGTTTGGTAGCGTGGTTGCTGTGGATGATGTTAATCTTGGGATTGAGCATGGTGAGGTTATGTCCATTCTGGGTCCTAGCGGGTGCGGGAAGACGACGACCCTCAGGCTCATAGCAGGGTTCCTTAAACCGGATAAGGGCAGGATACTCATGGGTGGCTCGGATGTAACAGACCTGCCGCCTGAGAAGAGGAATGTAGGGATGGTTTTCCAGAACTATGCCCTATGGCCCCACATGACGGTCTACGACAATATAGCTTTCGGCTTAAAGATTAGGAAGATGCCGAAGGAGGAGATTAGGAGGAAGGTTAGGGAGGTCTTGGAACTCGTCAGGCTGGAAGGATTCGAGTCAAGATATCCTCCGCAGCTCTCGGGGGGACAGCAGCAGAGGGTAGCCCTGGCGAGAGCCCTCGCACTAGAGCCACAGGTGTTGCTGATGGATGAGCCTCTAAGCAATCTTGATGCAAAGCTTAGGGAAGAGATGAGATTTGAGGTTAGAGAACTTCAGAAGAAGCTATCCATAACAACTGTATATGTTACTCATGACCAGGCTGAAGCCCTTGCAATATCTGACAGGATAGCGATAATGAATAAGGGGAAGATAGTCCAGGTGGGTTCACCCTCCGAGATATACGATAACCCTGCGAACCAATTTGTCGCATCTTTCATAGGGATAAGCAATTTTATTGAGGGAGAGCTTGAGGCCGTTGAAGGCGGGTATGGGGTGGTGAGGCTGGAGAGCGGGTCGAGGGTTACCTGCAGGCTCTCCTCCAGACTCTTGGAAGAGGGTAAGCCCAGCGGCAGGGTCCTCATAGTAGTTAGGCCTGAGAACATAGAGCTTGCGGGAAGAGACTCGGAGAACGTCTTGGAGGTGAGGGTTACCAGGAAGATATACCTAGGGAACGTGGTAGATTATAGGGTGGACCTGGATGGGGCTGAGCTTAGGCTTCTCCTGCCGCCTGAGAAGAGCCTCGGGCTGGGTGAGCGGGTTAGGATAAGCCTAAATCCCCAGAAGTCGGTGATTATCAAGGGATAGGAGTCTGTGAGGGTTAGGCTGGGTAAGAAGGCTATCCGCATCCTCGGGGTCGCAGAGAGCTTCAAGAGAGGGTATGAGTGGGCGGTCCTTGCAGGAGTCGTTATGCGGAGCGACCTGATAATCGATGGCGTGGTTATGGGCAGATGTAGGGTCGGAGGAATGGATGCCACCGACTCGGTTATAGACATGGTTAGGAGGCTTAGCAGGGAGGATTTATCAGCCATCATGCTAAACGGATGCATAATCAGCTGGTTCAACATAATAGACCTCAACAGGGTGTATGAGGAGACCCAGCTACCCGTAATCTGCGTAAGCTACTATCCTTCCGAAGGCATCCGCCACTACATCGAGAAGTATTTCCCAAGTGATTGGAAGACCCGTATAGAGATGTATGAGAGGCTCGGCGAAAGAAAAGAATACGTGAATAAGAATGGCTTCAAGATTTACCTCAGGTGGGTTGGATTGGAGGAGGATGAGGCCCTAGGACTCGTAAATCGTTATACCATGTTCGGGAGGGTTCCCGAGCCTTTGAGGGTTGCGAAGCTGGTTGCTCATGCAGCCCTCACGGATAAACTCCTCCACCCGTAATTCTTGTTCCAGACTTTATCCTCGTGTTGGGGGCCACTACCACTACATCACGTATTCCAATCAGCTCTACGTCATCCTCTATTATGACGCTGTCTCCCACGATAGCCCTCATCAACCTGCATCTCCTACCCACCCTACATCCATCAAGAATTATCGAGTCTTGGATGATGCTCCTCTCACCTACAAGCACCCTATCCATTATGGTCGTCCTGCTTATCGTGGATTCGAAGCCTATCTCGGATTTCAAGCCCACGTAATATTGCTCCTCCAGGTTTCCTTGACAGCTACCGCTAATTTTTCTCACATTCTCCTTCCTCATTATGGCGAGGTTTGCCTCCAGGTAGTCTATGGGCCTACCTATGTCGAACCACCAGTCGCCGGGGCTCCTATGGACTAAAACCCGTAAACCCTCATCTCTCATCATGTTTAGTATGTCTGTTAGCTCGTATTCGCCTCTAGGCGACTTCCTGAGTTGTCCGGCTAACTCTAGGCTTCTCCTGGGTAGTATGTATAGCCCTGCGTTTGCAAGCCCTCTTCCGCTCATGGACTTCTCCTTGACCTTGAGGAACTTTGAGTCATCCACCTCTATGGCGCCATATCTCGAGACATCCTCCACCTCAACCGCCTCAACAATCGCGTCTCCCCCTACTCGTCTATGGTACTCGATCATATCTTCAAGGACGCTGGGTGTAAGGGTTATGTCTCCGTAAACTGTGAGAAATATCTCTCCACCAAGATGTGGGCCGCAGGTCTTTAATGCATGCCCAGTCCCCATAGGGTTCTCCTGCTCTACAAAGACTACCCTCATGCCTAGGTTCCAAGAGCCTACCGACTCCTTTATCCTCTCACCTAGATATGAGACCAGGATCACGGTCTTGTCGATGCCCACATGCTCAAGGGCCTGAAGGATTCTGAGTAGGAGGGGCTTCCCGGCCAGGGGAAGGAGGTGCTTGGGCCTAACCCATGTTAAGGGGCGGAGCCTCTTACCAACGCCGGCGGCAAATACGGCTGCCTCCATCAAGCCTTCCGAAACCCCTCCTAAACCTAAAAAACCCTGCACTAAGGATATTACTCTGTGCTGCGGTTAATCGGGCTCGGTCTAGGCTCGCCCAGATACCTTACTTTAGGCGCACTTGAGGCCATGGAGTCTTGTGATAGACTTCTTCTGGATAGTTATACTGGATGGGTCCCGGAGGAGCTTCGGGGCTTCCTTTATCGTAGGTTTGGTGGGAGGGTTGAGGAGGTTGGAAGGGATGTGCTTGAGGAGGGGGCTGGCAAGATAGTTGAGGGGGCTGTTGCGAAGGATGTGGGGATCCTTGTTCCAGGAGACCCCTTAATCGCCACGACCCATGTCTCGCTTCTGGTGGAGTCCGAGAAGAGGGGGGTTCCATGGGAGGTTGTCTACGGCGTCTCTATATATTCTGCCTCGGCCTCATCCTCCATGCTTCAGGCATACAAGTTCGGTAGAACTACGACCATACCGAGGGATGGCAGGGGGATAGAGACCTGCTATAGGGTGATAGAAGAGAACATGGAGAGGGGGCTCCACACCCTCATACTCCTAGACACAGCCGGAGGAGGCATGAACGCAAAGGAGGCATACGGCCTGCTTAGAGAATATGAGGAGGAGTGGGGGCGGGGAATAATCTCCGATGATAGATTAGCCATAGTCCTAGCCCAGGTAGGCTCAAGAAACGAGAAGAGGTGGGCGGGCCCACTTGGCAGACTTCCAGAAGCAATCCTTCCGCCTCCGCCCCACATCCTAATACTGCCAGGAAACCTCCACTTCACGGAGAGGGAAGCGGTCCAAACACTCCTCAAGGCAGACACAAGCAGTCATAAACCACATAGATACTGGAGCGCCAGGATAAGGGGGTATATAGGGAAGATAAGCAGAGCCTTCGACACCATGAAGGTTCTAAGGAGCGAGGCTGGAGAGATCATAGATATTGCGAGAAGCTACTTAGAAGATGCAGAAAGATTCCTCGAGAAGGGAGACCTATTCGACTCTCTTGGAGCCCTGGCATACTGCGAGGGGCTTTTAGACGCCCTGAGAATGCTAGGGTATGTAGAGTTTGAATGGCGTTAAAGAAGTGGTCATCCAACCACTTTACCTAGACATTGAACCATATTCCATCCCAATATTCACAAACGTTAAAGGGTCGGAGTAATAGCATCTATCCGGGCTGATATGGCGAGAGGCAAGGTTGTGCTAACCGCTGGTGCTTTCGATATTCTTCATCCAGGGCATTTCAGGCTTCTTGAGAAGGCGAAAGAGATTGGGGGGAGGAATTCAAAGCTTGTGGTTGTCGTGGCCAGGGATGAGACCGTTAGGAGGAATAAGGGAAGGGAGCCGATATTCGATGAGAAGCTCAGGAGATACATGGTCTCAATGATTAAGCCCGTTGACGAGGTAATACTGGGATACAGGCCATTCTCATTCGAGAAGGTAATCAAGCGTGTTAAGCCTGACATAGTTGTGTTCGGATATGACCAGGAAAGATTGATGGAGGAGTTTAGGAGGTTCTGCAGGGAGAAGGGAATAGATGTGAAGATTGTGAAGTTGAGACGCTACAGGTTCAGCGGCCCTGACAGCAGCTCTAATGTGATAGAGAGGGTTTTGAGGGTCGTGAAGAACTCGAGAAGAAGGCGCTCCTAAGAGACTCGGCATCACCCTCAACCTCAAGCGCCTCGAATGCGCTCTTATAGAATGGCGCCGACTCAAGAGAGACCTTCACGAATACCTTGTCTCCATCGCTGAGCCCATATTTCCCCCTAAGATACACGGGCGCGATTACTTCTATTACGTCCTTCTCATAGTGGGTTCTCTCTATGAAGATTACAGCGGCCTCTTGTTCTCCGTTGAACAGTGCCTTGACGCATCTGGCCCCTCCATAGGTTCTATGCTCGTTGCTGAAGCCTTCTATCTTTATGTCGGCCATACGCTCTAGGAGGAGCCTGTTGATTATGGAGTCCCTTGAGAGGAGCCTGACGTTAAGGGTTCCGGGATAGGGCTTGAAGCCGAGTTTCTCCTCTATCTGCTTGACGTATTGGGGGAGGCTGAGATAGTATGCCCCCTCGCCGAGCCCCGTGAATACCCTGCCCTCCACCACTATCTCTACAGGTTTCTCGAAGACCGTCTTAAGGGCGAGGTAGATGTTCCTGAGCTCCTCCACACCCTTGCCCGTGAGCCTCACGTATCCAGCCTTACCTACAATCCTCCTCTCCAAGTAGCCCTGCTGCTCAAGCTGGATAAGTAGCCTGGAGGCCGACTGCTGAGATGTCCCAAGCTTCTTGGCCAGCTCAGGGGTCGAGACCCTTATGCTCCTGGTGAAACCCCCGCTCTGGGCTAGGTAAATTAGGAGTTTCTCCTTAAGATTGAGTAGATTCATTACGCCGTTATTCTGTATCAGCCCCTTATTAACTTACCTTACCCACTTATCAGGTGCTTATAGGGGGAGGGTCTGGCTAAGCTCCAGCCCATTCTCCTTGAAGAGGAGGAGGTCTATCCCATTCCCACTAGCTGCATCACGTGCAGCCGAGGCCTTAACAGCCTTGATGGCGAGCTCCCGCAGTTCCTCAGCACCCATATCAGGCCTATAATCGGCCTCTATAACGCCTATAGCTATCTCGGCCCCTGAGCCGACCACGGCGTAGTCGTCTTCTATCATTGAGCCTAGGGGGTCGAGGACTATGACATGGCCACCTCCCCCGTCAAATCCCCCAACTATTGTCTCGGCTAGGTAGGGTAGGAACCTACTACTGAATAAGTAATTGGAGAGAACCTTGGCCACGGTCCTTACATCAGGCTCACGTCCATAGGTATACCTGTAAAGATTGACCTCGGCCTTGGCTCCCATTATTAGGCTCTGCATATCTCCGACGAAGCCTGCACAGGCTGCCCCAATCTTGGGCGTAATCTGGAAGACCTTTCTAACAGTCTTGCTGACCACGAAGTAGCCGTATGTGAGCCTCTTCTCAGCGGCCAAGACAACCGAGTCCTTGCCCCTTATACCGATTGTAGTTGCACCAGGATAAGGATACTGTGTAGCCATTGCTCCACAACTCCAACCAGGAAAACGTCTAACCCTCCTCTTAAGGCTTTGGCACCATCAAGCAGCCAAATCTACCTCAAAGTTAAGCCGGCCATACCCCTAAGCAGCCACCTCCTACCATAAAGATAGATAATGGCTGGCGGAAGCATGTAGATTATCGAGAGTGCTGAGAGAAGGCCGAAGTCTATCGTGCCGTAGACTCCCCAGGCGCTGAACAATCCAACTGATAGAGGGTATAGTTGAGGGGACCTGAGGAGTATGAAGGGTATGAGGAAGTTGCCCCAGCTACCGAAGAAAGATGTTATCCACACAACGGCGACGCCGGGGACGCTTATCGGGAGGAGGACGCCCAGGATAGCCCTCCACCTTCCATGGCCATCAACCCACGCAGCCTCCTCATAATAAATCGGGACAGTATCGTAGAATCCCTTAATCAAGAGCAGCGAAAGTGGAAGATTAAGTATAGTGAGGGCGAAAATCACGCCAAGATACGTATCAACTAGACCAAGCCACGCTAAGAACACATACAGGGGAACCATGAAGGTCGATATAGGAAAAGAGCGTAGGAACATGAAGACCCATAGGATTACATTAGAGGCAGGGAAGCGGAACCTTGAGAATGGATATGCGGCAAAAACGCTCAATATGGTTGTCAAAGTTGCTGTAGCCACACTAATTATTACACTATTGATAAGCCACTGGAATGAGAGCCCTTTAAACACCTTAACAAAATGAGCCAGAGTAAACTCATTGGGAAGCGATACAGTTATTGAGGCTTCGGGATTGAAAGCATTTACAAATAGCCAAGTGAAAGGTGTCAAAGAATACAGGAGTATTATGATGATTATTACATAGCTTGCTGTCAGTCTGCCGTTCATCTCCTACCCCACCTCCTCAACATCCAGAGATAAAGAGCACTCAGGGGAATCAATATTAACAGATTAACGACGGATAAAGCCGAGCCATATCCTATTAGGTAATTATTGAAAGCCTCCCTAAAGACATAGATTGGGTAGAGAAGAGTTGCTGTTCCAGGCCCTCCACGGGTCATAATATAAGGTATGTCAAAGTAACCGTATGTCCATATTGTTATTAAGAACAGGTTGATTACTATAACGGGCCATGCTAATGGAAGAGTTATTGTCCGAAACTTGAACCATGAGCTAGCTCCATCAACATCCGCAGCATCATAATAGTCTTGGGGAATAGTTTCAAGAGCTGACGAGAAAAGAAGTAGAGACCATCCAGTCCCTCTCCATATATTCGCTAATATTATAGCTAATAGGGGCTGCTCGGTAAGCCAGTCTATTGTAGGAAGACCTACAAGCGTCAAAAATTTGTTAAAGAGGCCCTTAACATGCCAGAACGCGCCCATGATTAATCCGCCTACTACGTCAGGTATAACCCAGCAGATGAGAACCGCGAGTGCAGTAAAAGCTTTGAACTTAACGTCTTTCTGCTTCAAAATAACAGCGAGAAGTAATCCGAGAAGGCATTGACCCACAATAGCCGAGCCGACCGTGAATATCCAGGTTACTTTTATTGAGTGCCAGAAGTCGGGGTCCCTTGGAATCCTATAATAGTTTCTCAAACCTACCCATTCTGGGTTCTTTGCTTCAGGCCCTATAAGGGCTTGGTTGGTGAAGCTTGCGTAAATGCCCCAACCCACCATCGCAACAACTAGCAGTATTGCCGCAAAAGCAGGTATTGAGAGAAGAATTATGGAGAGTTTCTCCCTCTCCATCACCAATTCACCTATCAATGAACACTATAGCAGGCTTTTCTCAGTTTTTCCATCGAAAAAGTATAACCTATCCACATTAAATTTTACCCAGACTTCATCACCTATCGAGAACATTCCTGGAGAAGCAACGGCATTTATCATATAATCCCCAACTTTTAGTGTTACTATATTTGCTTCTCCAAGTGTCTCAACTAGATATACTGATGCTTTAAACGAGTCTGGCTCCATCTTCTTTGATAGGCTAATGTCTCTAGGTCTTATGCCTATCTTAACATGATTATTCTGAATCTTTCCTAGTAGATATCTTCCTATATCGTTGGAAAGCTTAAGTTTGTAGAATCCCATATCAACAAACACTAAGCCATTCTTCTCAATTATATCTCCATCAATTATGTTTGATGGCAGGTCTCCTATAAATCTTGCAACGAATACATTGGCAGGCTTGAGAAATAGTTCATGGGGCGAGGCAACCTGCTGTATAACACCTTCATTCATGACCACTATTTTATCAGCTATTGCCATTGCTTCAGCCTGGTCATGCGTAACATATATCATTGTTGCTTTTAGGTCTAGTTGGAGTTTTCTTATCTCTCCACGCATGCGTATCCTAAGTCTTGCATCTAGGTTAGCTAGGGGCTCATCCATCAAGAATACTTTGGGGTTGCGGACAAGGGCTCTACCTATGGCTACTCTCTGCTGCTGGCCCCCGCTGAGCTGGGCTGGCTTACGGTCTAGGAGATGCTCTATCTCAAGCATCTTTGCAACCTCTAGCACACGTCTTCGAATCTCATTCTTCGGAAGTTTCTTTGCTTTAAGGGGGTAGGCCATGTTATCGAAGACGGTCATATGGGGATAGAGGACATAGTTCTGGAAGACCATAGCTACATCCCTCCTCTGAGGGGGAAGCCTGGTTACATTCTCATCCTCAATGTAAACCTCACCGTGGTCGGGTTTCTCGAGGCCGGCGATTATCCTCAGCAGGGTAGTTTTACCGCATCCAGATGGGCCGAGTAGAACCCCCAGCTCGCCTTTCTTAAACTCCACACTCGCGTTATTAACAGCCGTAACCTTACCGAAACGCTTAATAATCTCGACAAGCTTTACGCCTGCCGCCATAACTATTTAATATATTGTCTCCTCAGCTTTTTTAAAATTTCCGCAAAAAGAAAGAGGGTTAGGAAATCTATTCGAGGACCTCGACCTTCTCCGGGCCGAACTCGTCAACCAGTCTTTGATAGTAGTATTCCATGGCGCCCTCAGCGTCCACCTCTCCAGCAATTAGCTTATCGAGTGCCTCCTGGTTTATCTGCGATACTTTTGGATAACCTGGATAGACGTCCCTAAACGTTGTGAAGTCCAGGTATTTGGTTACCTCGACTAAATAGTCGTCTTTTGCATAATCTGATACTTCGAGCGCGTCCTTACGTGGCGCTAGCTTCCCAGCAAAGGCGAGCCATTTCGCATGCCTCTCTCTGTCGAATAGGGTTTTGAAGAACTCGAATGCTATGTCTGGATTCTTTGTATTAGCGTTTATTCCAAGTGTCCATCCACCTGATATGGTCACCTTCCCTCCATTCTTGCCTGGCATCGGCGTGAATCCTAGGAGGTCCCACCTTTTCTCCGGTGGTGGACGTTCTTCTGCAGGCCAGAACTCGGCCCATTCCCATGAGCCTCCGAGATTTAATCCAACAAATCCTTTCCTGGTCCTCTCTCTATGGAATGCCCAGACCTCGCCTATAGTGTAGTCCTTCGGCAGATAACCATTCCTTAGGATAGTCTCGATCACCTTGAATGTCTCTAGAATTGCGGGGCTCTTACCTATCCACTTACCGGTCTTCTTGTCGTATAGCCTGTTCTGGGGCCCCATGACTGGGTCTGTTGCGCCAAGTAGGAACATGTAGAATCCCTGCATAGTGGATCCCTCACCCCATCCACTACCCACCTGAACCATGAATGGACACTCTACACCTGCTTGCTTCAGTTTCTCGGCTGCATCGAGCAGGTCATCCCAGGTCTTCGCCTCCCATGGAAGATCTATGCCAGCCTTCTCCATATTCGCTTTCCAGTACCATACAAACCTGACATCAGTGTCGATGGGAACAACGTATGGTGTACCGTTAACAGATCCCATCTCCCTCATAGCTGGATAGAACTCTTGCCAGTCGGGCCACTCATCCATGTAGCGGTCTAATGGTAGTAGATAGCCGGCAGCAACATACTCCTGGAGCAAGTAGCTATCCACCATTACTATGTCTGCCGCCACCCCGGCGGCTAAGTCTATTGTAACCTTCTTGTCAAGATCCTTTGGAATTTCTTCTCCTATTATCTCTACATCTGGGTTAGCCCTCATGAAGTCTTGTATGGCAGGCTCGATAAACTCTTTCCATGGACTTCCATAAGTCAGGCGAAGGGTAACTTTCTTAGCAGGAGTCGCCGCAACCTCCCTAGTGACGGTCTGAGTAACTGTCTCGGTGACCGTTACGGTTTTCACGGGGGCCCTTGGCGCTGTAGCGCTTCCAGCGAAGTATCCCCCAACACCTGCCACAACTCCTGCGACAACAGCACTAATAGCAACCTTGCCAGCGGTTGAGAGAGCCTTTCTTCTCGAAATCTTCCTAGTTAGAACTCCCCCTGGATTTTTCCCCGCCATATCGTTTTTCATTATTCGCAATACACAGTTATATATTTTTTCCTGAAAAAGAAGAAAATCTATGATTTCGCTATGCATAATACAAC
>CAZHEC010000029.1:0-10736 GCA_964531465.1 uncultured Nitrososphaeria archaeon
TCATTTACCTGCAGACGTCTGCACTCGATTATCCTCGCATCCGCTGGGACCTTGTCTCCAGCCTCTAGGACCAGTATGTCTCCGGGAACTATGAGCCGTGCCTCTATCTCCCTTACCTCTCCATCCCTTAGGACCCTTGCCCTCGGGCTTAAGAGGCGTTTCAAGGCTTCGAGGGCTTTCTCAGCCCGATATTCTTGGAGGAACCCTAAGACAGCTGCCAGGAGGACTATGACCACTATAAGGGCTGCATCCACGATTTCTCCGAGGATAAATGAGACACCCGTTGCGGCTAGAAGGATTATTATCAGGATGTTCCTGAACTGGGAGAGGAATATCTGGAGGGCTGAGGGTCCCTTGGCCTCTATTAGCTCGTTGAAGCCATATTTCCTAAGCCTTGCCTCGGCCTCTTCGCCACTTAATCCCTGCCCAAGCCTGGCACCAAGCCTCTCAACAGCCTCATCAACACTTATGGAATGCCACGCCTCGGCCAAGGACCTCCCCTTATCCCGAGGAACCCCTCTCCAGGGGGGCCTCCCTCACTTATAACGTGTGCCTGGATGCTCTGGGCTGGGCTGGAAGCCTCCTCGGGGGCCTCCGCCCCCTTCTCTCGAAATCCACTCTGAGCCTCACGCCCTTAACCCTCTCCACCACCTGCATGAGGGACCTAACCCCCACTTTGAGGTTCCTCTCATAGTCTAGGATAACCCTCATCTCCTCGCTCCCATCCGGTAGCCATATCTTGTTGATTGCTACGACTCGTGCTGGGACGACCACCTCCTCGATGAACCTGGCTACATCCGGCCTATCCTCTACGACCCTTACAGGCTTCCCCAGACTCTCTGACAGCTTCTTCCTCAATGCTATGAGGTTCCTGAAGTCGAAGTCTCTGAGGCTTCCCTCACGCAGCACAACGAAGACCGTCTCCTCACCATCGACAGCCTTCACGAAGCCAGCTCTATGGAGCTGCGGGAACCCCTTCTCAAGCTCTAGCAGGAGTTTCATCACCTTTACGTCGAAGTCGTCGTAGAGTCCCCGGCGTAGCTTCTCCTCGCACTTATGGCAGAAGATGCCGCTTTTGAGGTCGAAGACGCATAATGGGTATTCCACCTACTCACCCCTTGCCCCATGCCCACGCCACAGCCCCTCTCCGGTCTTGGCGTAGTCGTGGTCTCAGCGCTTAAGGAGTATCTCGATTGTGCTGACGCTCACGGGCTGGTTGTTAGGCCCGGTCATCTCCTCCGTCCCTATGTCTATCTTCTCTACCTTGAGGTCCTTGTAGAACCTCCTCTGCAGAACCTGGACCACGTCAACTGCCCTGCTTATGGCCCTGCCCCTGGCCTTGATTAACAGCTGGTTTGCTCCTCCCTGGAGGGTTGTTAGGCAGGCGAAGACATAGTTCATCAGGGGCTTCTTACCCACTAAAACCGTTGGAACCTCCTTCTCAGCCATCTCTATCACCGCCTCTCAAACGTGGGCTGATAAAACGTAGATCATCCCAGATAAATAGATTACGGGCAACGGCTCGAAGACCTACCAGCGGGGAAACCATAAATTCAGGCCCTTGGCTGGGATGATCCGAGGATGCCGATAAGGGACGCCACCCTACTCCAGATAGCCCAGAGGAGGAGACTCTACTACAAGATATGCCGTGAGTGCGGAGCTAGGAATGCGCCCACAGCCGAGAAATGCAGGAGATGTAGGAGCTATAACCTAAGATGGAAGCGTAGGGAGATCAAGAGATAAAGCCTGAAATACCCGGCCAACGGGTTCTCTGTTAGGGCCGGTGGTCTAGTGGCTATGACGCCGCCCTCACACGGCGGAGGTCGTGGGTTCGACTCCCACCCGGCCCACCTCCCTGAGCTTCTCCCAAGGTAATGGTATGACGCTGCCTCCTAGGGATTCGGCTCTCATCCCGATTCTCTCTAATGCTCTCTCAAGCCTGGAGCCTAGTTTGATGTAGAGTATGTGGTTTAGGAGGGTGAGGGGTAAGTGGCCTGCTATGAAGCCCCGGGTCTCCTTATCCTTCATTAGGTCCTCGACCTCCTGGGGGGCTAGGTCCAGTAGCATGATCCTATCTAGCCCACGTTTAAGCGCTTCCTCCAGCAAGGCTACCTGGGCTACTGAGGGGAGATTCAGGGAGATACTTACGGGGCCTCCCTCCACAATCCCTACGGCCCTAAGGAACTGCTCGCCCCCGCCTCCCAGAGAGGCGGCCCATTCATCTACCCCTGCTACAGCCACCTCCTCACCCCTATTGCTCGGATAGGCGAACTCTACTACCCTCTCATCCATCCTAGTTATTTTGGCTGTGTAGGGCGGCCCTTCTACTGTCAGGGGTAGATAGGCGTAGAGCTTTATGATTGAGGAGATTAGCTCGGGATTCTCGGCCTCTAAGATGAGCCAACCGTCCCCACGGCTCCTTAACTCCACCCAACCCGCCCCCGACGCCTCAGCCTCACCCATAATCCACTCGGAGAGCAAAGACCCAACTTCACCCCGCCTCCAAGGTCTCTCGGCAAGTAGCATACAGAGTATGATTAGCGTGAAAACCCTTTTTAAGATACCTTCCATCATTATGTAGAGGTTATGCTACTTCTAGTTGATAATGAGACTATAGTTGAGCTGGCTGTTCTGGTGGGCGGCGAGGACGCTGGCAAGATTATGAAGCTTCTCCTGAAAAAGCCTGGGATAACGGATGAGGAGCTTAGCAGGAGTCTTCAGATAGAGGTTAGGGAGGTTAGGAGAATTCTACACAAGCTGAACGAGCAAGGGATACTCCACTATGAGCTAACCAGGGACAAGGAGACAGGACACAGGATATTCAAGTGGTATGTAGGCCAGGAACAGGTCATAGGCTACATAATAACTAACATGAACAAGATTCTCGACAGGTTAAAGGAGAGACTAGAGTATGAGAGAAATCACCAGTTCTATTGGTGTGGAAATAAGGGCCACCCCAAGCTGGTCTTCGAGGACGCTGTCGAGAAGCTCTTTAAATGCCCTACCTGCGGAGGCCCCCTCCAACCCCATGACAACTCCGAGTTAATCCAGGCCCTTGAATGGAAGATAGGGCAGATAAGCAAGTATCTTGAGCAGTTGGAGAAGGTTGGGAAGGCTGAGATAGGGGAGGAGGCCGGGAAGCCTGGGAAGAAGGGCTGATATGCCCGGTATAAGAGTCCTCAGGCTCGGCCACAGGATTGGGAGAGACCAGAGGGCCACCACTCATGTAGCATTAGTTGCGAGAGCATATGGAGCAGATGGAGTAATAATATCTGGTGAAAGGGATGAGGCTCTGATTAGGAGGGTTATGGATGTTGTTGAGACTTGGGGAGGGGACTTCAAGGCAGAGTATCGCAGGGATTGGAGAAGAGTTATACATGAGTGGAAGAGGACTGGCGGAGTAATCATACACCTAACTATGTATGGAATTAATCTGCCCGACATAATAGGTGAAGTTAGGGCTGAGTGGAGGAAGAGACCCCTACTAGTAGTGGTTGGTGGTGAGAAGGTTCCAGGAGAGCTCTTCCACCTAGCAGACTACAACGTGGCCATAACCAACCAGCCCCACAGCGAGATAGCCGCCCTCGCAACCTTTCTAGACTGGCTCCAAGAGGGCAGAGAACTCAGGAGAGGGTTTCCCGGAGCAAGGCTTAGAGTGATTCCCCAGAGGAGGGGTAAGAAGGTAGTCAGGGTGCAAGACAGATATATTAAGCCCCGGGAGACCAGACCTGAGGGGGGCCGGTAGTCTAGTGGCTATGACGCCGCCCTGACACAGGGAGGGGGATGCGGCGGAGGTCGTGGGTTCGACTCCCACCCGGCCCATCCATAAACCTTTTTGAATCTTCGGTCTAGGGAGCTTTCCCAGGTATGGAGAGAAGGATTCCAAGGACGATGTCTTCACAGCATCCCGATAACGCTGGCGTGCCTACTTGGAGCCGTGGGGAGATACTGGCAGGCGAGGACGAGGTTTATGAGGCGTATTATGCGTATAGCGTGATTGGATGCGAGGAGGTTATGTGGGATGCAGAGGGCAAGGACATAGACCCAGACGTGGTTAGGAAGCTTCTCTCAGCATACCCGGAATTCTTTAGGGATAGGGTCCTTGGAAGGGACATATTCCTCACCTACCGTGTTCCTAACCCATCCGTGGAGAGGTCCGAGCGAAAGGTCCTCCTAGAGACGTTATACGCGATACCTAGACACTATGACGTGGCCCATGGATTCTATAGGAGCCTGGACTCTCCGCCCGTCTTCGAGGTAATCCTACCATTCACTAGAAGCCACATGGAGCTTGTAAGGGTCATAGATCTTTACAGAAAGGTTGTGGCGGAGCCTGAGAGATTCAGGATAGGGGATGATGGCATAACGATAGGAGAGTGGATAGGCGAGATAAACCCCAAGAGCATAGAGGTAATTCCACTCATCGAGGACTGGGACTCCATGCTTAACATCGACAAGATAGTCGGGGAGTTCATATCCGCCGCGAATCCCCCCTATGTTAGGGTTTTCCTAGCACGCTCAGACCCTGCACTAAACTACGGCATAATCCCAGCAGTCCTACTGCTCAAGCTAGCGTTATCCAAGCTAGGGGAACTTGAACGTAGGGGAGATACACCGATAAACCCTATAGTTGGATGCGGCTCCCTCCCCTTTAGGGGCCACCTCAACCCACGAAACATAGATAGCTGGTTCCAAGAATATGGCTCGGTCTACACCGCCACAATCCAGTCGGCCTTCAAGTATGATTACCCCCTCGAGGAGGTTAAGGAGGCTGTAAGGAGGCTTAACTCCAGTCTTCCGTCTATGGATAAGCCGAGCCTCGGCGAGATAAGCCCTCAGATAGTCTCCTGTGCCGAGAAGCTTAGAGGCAGGTATCAGGAGATTGTGATGGAGGCAGGGAGGGTGATAAGTAATCTTTCGAGGATTGTTCCCTCAAGGAGAACGAGAAGGCTCCACATAGGATTATTCGGCTACAGCAGGAGCGTTGCAGGCGTGAGGCTTCCAAGGGCGATACCATACACGGCGATAATGTATAGTATCGGCATACCGCCAGAGTTCCTCGGCCTAAGAGCCCTGGACGAGCTGGTCGAGGAAGAGTTCGATGCACTCAACACCGCCTACGTAAACCTGAAGAACGACCTGAGGGAGGCGGCCAGATACTTCTCGTGGAGGAATGTTAACATGATGTTGGAGGGCTCCGAGGAGGTTAGGAGGATATTTGGGGAAGCCTTCCTGAAGAAGGCTCTCCCCAAGATGCTGATGGATGTGGAGACAGCGGAGTCCATGCTGGGGGTCAAGACCGGGCCGAGAACCCTCTCAGACCGCAGACATGAGAATGCTGTAAACGACTTCCTCTTATTCCTTATGGAGGGCGAGATAGATGAGGCGAGGAAGAGGCTCGTGGAGGCAGCAAAGATTAGGAGGAGCCTGGGATGACTACTCTCTTCTATACGGCTGGAGAAGCGCCCTAGGAGGCCGAACCCTCTTCCCAAGCGCAGCAGCAGCAGCCACAGTAAGGATGTATGGAACTGACTGGAAGAACTGGTAGGGTATCTGAACCACGGTTGCTACAAGCCATGCCTGGACTGCGTTGAGGAGTCCGAAGAAGACCGAGGCAGCCCATACCCAGACCGGGTTCCAGTTTCCAAGGACGACCAGGGCTAGGGCTATCCAGCTCCACTCACCGCCCACGTTTAGGTTGAATGTTCTCAGGTCTATGAGGGAGTAGAAGGCGCCTCCCACAGACATTAACGCAGCACCTACAATAGTCGAGATATACTTGACCATGTGGACCCTGACGAGGGATGAGTCGGCTGCCTTGGGGTTCTCACCAACAGCACGTATCATCAACCCCCACTTAGTTCTAGAAAAGATGGCCACGGCTATTAAGGGGAGGAGATACATGCCGGCATAGACGTAGGGGTTCTGCTTGAAGAGGATCCCTATCACCGGCAGCTCTTCCAGTAAGGGGACCCTTAGTGAGGGGCTTGGAGGAACCGTTGGCTCAACCATGGGAGAGCCTATTAGGACCCTGTGGAAGAAGTATGCCACATTCATCGCATAGAAGGTTACCGCTATACCTGCTATATGCTGCTGGACGCCCAAAGTTACTATCAGGAAGGCTAGAAGGGCACCGTATATAGCCCCTGTCGCTGCTGCCGCAAGGATTCCATATATGAGGTTCCCTGTGAAGAACGCTATCATGAACCCCCATGCAGCGCCTGATATCATGATTCCCAGGATTCCCAGGTTTATGAGGCCGCTCTTCTCTGTGAATGTCTCACCTATTGCTGCGAATACTATCGGAGTCGAGATTATCAGGGTGAGGCCTAGTATACTTGAGATAACCTGGTCTATGAAGCTTCCCTTGAAGCCTGGATAGGCTGCATGTAGGACCCCGAAGAATATCACCACTAGGGCTATGGAGAAGAGGAGGCGTAGGAGGTTTCCTGAGAGGGTCATAGAACCAGCCTTACCTAATCCGCGTCCAACCCTTACCTTAAGCTTGGGAACCTTAACCTTCCCGCCCTCAACACGCTTAACCACAATCCTATAGTTATTGAGTATGCCGAAGATTAGGAGGAAGATTAAGGTCTGGGCCTGGATTATATCCGAGAGGAATGAAGGGACACCCGTATTCCAGCTCATCGCATTAGGCCCATTAATCAGTATGCTGAAGAAGAGGGCTGCTATGGTTACTCCGATGGGGTCTAGTGCGCCGAGCATCGCTATAGCTAGGGCGACTAGGCCGTAGTTCGGTCCCACGAAGGGCGTCATATAGTATAGGATGCCCATCAACTCGTTTGCACCGCCGAGCCCCGAAATCCCGCCGCTTAGGAAGGCTACCCAGAAGTATGTTGCCGGGACGCTTATTCCCTCGAGGGTGGCCACCCTTGGGACCGTTACCGCTGTTATCCAGTCTTTTAACACGCTTCGGTTCATTAGGAACCAGAGGGCTGCAAGGAGTATGAAGGGTATTATGACGCCTATATGGAGTCTTGTGTCAGGTATTAGTAGGGGGAGCTTAGCGTTAGGGCTAATCTCCTCCGATTGCGGGTATGTTGTGTAGGGTGAGCGGAGAGGACCTGTTAGAAGGCCAGCATTTATCAGAAGTATGGCTGACCAGATAATAATAGTCGTCAAGACCTCGTCCTGGTTCCTCCTGACTTTAAGCCACCACGAAACAAGGGCTACGCCGGCTCCAGCCAGCCAAGCCAGAACCATTATGAGGGGTATGAGTATGTATGGTGGGAGGAAGCCGAGTTCGACTCCGAGCCAAGCTGCAACCAGGCCGCCGACTATGAATTGTCCATGGACACCTATATTCCAGAACCTTGCCTTGAAGGCCACCATAATTCCAAACGCCAGGATGAGGAGGGGTGTAGCCGTCACGAATATTTCTGAGGGGTTCTCAAGAGGCCAGCTTATCAAGTAGTAGTAGACCTGCAGAATGTCTCCGCCTGCTATTATGATGTAGATTGAGGATGTTGCTAGGGCGAGTAGTGTGGATATTATGGGCAGGATGATGCGGTAACGGGTTGGAAGGGGTTCTCTTCTCACCAGGGTTATCCTTAGCATGCTATGTTACCCCGCTCACCATCATGCCTACCTTCTCTACGGAGACCTCCTCAGGCTTGAAGGTTCCAACGATTCTACCCCCGCTCATCACCGAGATCCTATCGCATGTCATCATTAGTTCCTTCACGTTGGGCGAGAATATCAATGTGGATAGGCCTTGCCGTTTCCTTTCGGCTACTTTCTCGAAGAATAGGTTTGCCCCCATGGGGTCAAGGCCGACGGTTGGATGTAGGGCTATTAAGAGGGGCTGACGTCTACCCATAACCCTGCCTAGGTAAACCCTCTGCATGTTCCCTCCCGAGAGCGTGCCCACCGGAGCCTTTACACCCTTGGTCACTATGCTGAACTCTTTAACCAGCTTCTCGGCTAGCTTCTCCTTCAACCTGGGATTTATTATGAGCTTGTTTCTTGTGAAGAATTCCTCGCTTCCGATGGTTAGGTTATCCTCTACTGTTGCGTCTGGTATTAACCCATCTCTGACCCTGTCGTCTGAGAGGAATCCTATTCCAAGTTTTTTCCTATCCGAGATGCTTAGCCTTGATATATCCATGCCTCGGAAGAGTATTCTCCCCCTTGCAAGTGGTCTGACACCATATATTGCCTCCGCAAGTTCTTTCTCGCCTGTCCCCGGAAGAACTGCGACTCCATGTATCTCGCCCTCCATCACCTCTAGGCTAAAGCCGTCAACTATCTCCACACCCCTATCATCCTTCACGGTGACCGAGTCGATGCTCAGTATCGGGTTCCCGCCTACCATGCCTCTCTCAGCTATCTTCACCTCCGTTACCTCAACCATCTCGAACATGCTCTTTACAAGCTCGGAGACGTCTAGGTTTCTTGACTCGAGGGTTGCGACTATCTTTCCACCGCTCATGACGAGTATTTGGTCTGATACGTCTAGGACTTCTGAGAGGTCATGTGAGATTAGTATTATTGTGTATCCTTTGTCTACTAGCTCTCGGAGGTATTCCTTTAGGGCGAGCTTCTGCTGTATTGGGAGGAAGGCTGTGGCCTCGTCAAGGATTAGGATTGGCTTCATTCCTGAGTCGTATAGAAGGTTGCTTAGGATTAGGGCCTTAGTTATTTCGAAGACTCTTTGATGCCCTATTGAGAGTTCCTCAACACGCCTGTCCAGGTCCACCATTACTCCAAGCCGCCTCATTATTGATTCTGCGTCTTCTCTAAGCATGTCTGCTTTGGGTATCATGTTGGGTAGGAGGAGGGATAGGTGCTCCATGGGTGTGAGATGGGGGGCTAGGTTTGGATGCTGCTCCACTTTGACTACTCCTGCTGAGAGGGCCGCCTGATGGTAGTCGAGGACTCTTACTCCATGGACGTATATTTCTCCACTATCAGGTATGAGATACCCGCTTATCAGGTTGGTTAGGGTGGATTTACCCGCCCCGTTGGGGCCGACGAACCCGTAGAGGACGCCTTCATCAAGCTCTAGGGAGACATGGTCAACCGCCCTGACCCCTCCAACGAATGTCTTGACTACATCAACTAACTTAACCGCCTTCAATACCTCCACCTAGATGGTCTCTTGGCTAAAAATATTTTGAGGGGGAATGTTTTTAGAAGTCGGAAACAGGTGGATTCTCGATTATGGGGACCCACGTTAGTCCTTCGAGAATCTTTGTCTCCCACTCTTTGACCAGGTCGAGTATCTCCTGGGTCATGGGCGGCGAGGGTTCCCCGAAGTGGTGGAAGGGTGCTAGGTAGCTTCCCCCAAAGCTCATCCACGAGTATGTTCCAAGGTTATCTGCAACCCATGTCCCCGACAAGACACGCTCAAATGCTATCCTAACGGTTGGCCTCATATCCCATACGAGGCTCGTAATGGTTACGTCGGGAGCCCTCTCATACTGGTCGGCCATGTTCCCGATTATCCAGACCTCCTTACCCTCGGCCTTGGCCTCCATGGCGGCCTCCTCCGCCCCAACCCTCTCGGCGAATATCACATCCACGCCCAGGTCTATCAGCGTCTTGGCAAGCCTCTTGGCGGTGGCGGGGTGATACCATGGAGACTCGCCTGGAGGAATATTACCCAGTAGGTAGACGACCTTCGCCTGGACGTCAGGGTTAATCATCTTGGCTCCAGCTATGAAGGCGTTGACTATACGGTTGACCTCATTAATCTCCATGGCCGCCACCACGCCTATCTTATTGGTCTTGGTTATCTTTCCGGCGATTATCCCGGCTAGGAAGGCTGGTTGATGTAGCCAGTTGTCGAAGACCGCGAAGTTGGGTCTCATTGGTAGATATTCGCTTCCAGCTGCGAAGGCCACGTCGGGGAAGTCCTTGGCAACCCTCCTGGCTATATCTTCCTTAAGGAACGCATCTAAGAAGACTATGTCGGCTACCTTGGCTGCATCTCTGAGTGCAAGCTCGAACTCCTTGGGGTCAATCTTCCTGTCAACGAACTGGTAATCAATCTCGATGCCCTTCTCCCTATACTCCTCCGCTACAGCAAGAATAGCGTTGTGTATGGCTCCGTCCCAAGGCTCGCTGACAGGCGTCTGGAACACCGCCCTAACAACCAGCTTTGTCTTCTTTTCCTCACCCATGGTAACTGTTTGGGTTACGGTCTGGGCAACGGTCTCGGTAACAGTCTTAGTAACCGTCTGAGCTCCCCCGCCAACCTGCTGGGTAACGGTCTTGGTCTCCACCTGCGTAACTGTTGTTGTTATAACTCCTCTTGGGGCAGTCCATCCAGCTGCAGCGAGGGCGGCGAAGATAATCACCAGGACTAGTAATATAGCAGAAGACTTCGTGATGCCGGAACGGGGCATAAGTTATGGAAAGACTAGGGATATATAATTTTTTTGAGGTCAATCGGTCATGTAGGGGACTTTTCCAGGGTCGACTCTCAACGTTCTCCCATCGTTGTATATCTTGGACTCATGTTTCGTGTTCTCGCATATTAGTTTCCCGTTCTTGAAGACGTATAGTGGGGGTCGAAGCCTTGCGAGAACCTCTATCTCATCCCTTCCATCAAGTATCTGGAAGTCGGCCCTTCCACCCACCTCTATACCGTAATCCCTAACACCGTATGCCTTAGCAGCATTAACGGTTATCATGTCGAATGACCTCTTAAGCTCCCGGTATCCGGTCATATGGCCTACGAGAACTGCCACATATAATGCATGGAGCATGCT
>CAZHEC010000030.1:0-10652 GCA_964531465.1 uncultured Nitrososphaeria archaeon
AACCCCTACGGGACAGGGGTTCCCATCCCCTCCAGGGATCCTGAGCCCTGCGCCTTTGACCAGGCTTGGCTACCCCCGCTTTTTCTTCGTCTGTCTTGTTTGTGTGTGGCCTGGTTTTTAAGTTTAAGGGCTGGGTCTCCATGTCTTGGGTTATGCTTGCGAGGTCGGTGGCTTGGTTGGTCTTCTTGGTAGTTGCGTTTGTAGTTGCTTCCGCCATTATCCAGTTCTTATTCGAGGGTATCTTGTCGGAGTTTTTTCCCGGAGCCATGGATTATAAGAGGTATGTTGACGTCTTGGCGGCTATAGGGTTCGGGTATGGAATTGTATCGGCCTTCGCCAGGTCGGTTTACTGGTTCATGAGGCTCACCTATGAGCATCCTCCGGCGGCGGCTGTCAGGAACATAATCAGGATTGTTGGGATAGGTGCTTTGGTTGCGGGTATAGCTGGCTCTATGTCAGACCCCACAGCTGGGGTGGCTATCGGCGGGTTTATAGGCATGGTGATCGGGTTTGCTTCCCAGCAGGTCTTGGGCCAAGCCCTCTCAGGTCTCCTCCTCCTGATTACCAGGCCATTCATGATAGGTGATAGGGTTGATGCGGGTGGTGAGAAGGGAGTCGTTGAGGATGTTAAGATACTTTTCACGATTATCAGGAGGGATGACGGGAACCTGGCCCTAATCCCCAACAACAAGCTGATAGGCTCCAAGATAATTAAGGAGGCTGGTGAGAAGGAATAAGGTATATAGGTGATTGGGTTCTGGGTCTCAGGGACGGGGAGAAGCCGTGAGCATATACAACTTCATGCCGCTTATCGCATCCTTCATAGCTGTTGCAACCGCAGGGGGGTTATACGCATGGATGAGAGGTAAGTCCCCCGGAAACGAGAGGATGGTGAGCATCTCATCTGCTATCCGGGAGGGAGCAGTCGCGTTCCTGATGAGGGAATATAAGACGATTACCCCGATAGGTGTAATACTTGGGATAGTCATAGCCTTGACCTCCGGGGTCCCTGCAGCCGTCTCCTTCGCCGTTGGCGCAGCACTCTCGGCAATAGCCGGCATAGTCTCTATGATGACCACCATAGGGGCTGCACCTAGGGCTGCTCAGGCAACTGAGAAGGGTATAGGGGCAACGCTGTTAACCTCATTCAGGGGAGGTGCCACAGCAGGGCTAATAATCACGGCCATGGCCCTACTCGCAATAACAGCCCTCTACCTAATCTATCCAGATCCTGTCTCTGTTGCTGGAGCGGGATTCGGTGCAAGCCTCGTAGCACTATTCATTAGGGCTGGGGGAGGAATCTACACAAAAGCTGCAGACCTTGGAGCCGACTTGGTCGGGAAGATAGAGGCGGGGATACCTGAGGATGACCCTAGGAACCCTGCCACCATAGCGGACAACGTGGGAGACAACGTGGGCGACGCAGCTGGAATGGGTGCAGACATCTACGAGTCATACGTGGTTACGCTTCTCGCAGCCATGCTTCTCGGAGGCATAATAGGAGAGATATCACTGGTCATCTACCCGCTTCTAATAGGTGGTTCAGGTCTAATCGCCTCGATTATAGGCGTATTCACGGTTGGCGGGAGGAACATTGAGAACCCTATGAGACCCCTCACAACAGCCTTCCAAGTCTCCGCAATCCTCGCAATAATACTCAATGCATTCATAACAATACAGCTCCTCGGACCCACCCAGATAGCATATGCGCTCCTAGCAGCCACTATACTTGGAGTAGTCCTAGTCCCGATAATACAGAGGATAACCGACTACTACACCAACTATGTCTATGGCCCGGTGAAGGAGGTCGCCGAGGCGACCAAGATAGGTCATAGCGCTAACATACTCGAGGGGATAAGCCAGGGGCTTAAATCAACGCTCCCATTAGCAGCATCACTGATAGTAGCAATAGCGGCAAGTTACTATCTAGCCTACTCAGTCACGGGCATTAACCTCTATGGGATCTATGCCACAGCGATAACCACCATGGCAATGCTGAGTCTATCGGGCATAGTTCTCTCCATAGATAGCTTTGGGCCTGTGAGCGACAACGCGGGGGGGATAGTCGAGATGGCCGGGATGAGCGAGGAGAACCGCATGGTAACCGATAAGCTCGATGCTGTTGGAAACACCGCCAAGGCCACGACAAAAGGATTCGCTATAGCAAGTGCCGCCCTTGCGGCCCTAGCCATGATACAGGCCTTCCTACACGAGGCGCAGAGATTCTTCCCAGACAAGGCCTTCGAGTATAGTCTAACTAATCCGGCCGTGATTATTGGGCTTATGGTGGGCGCCCTACTTCCATTCTACATAAGTAGCAGGCTGATTAAGGCTGTTGGCTCCACGGCTTCACGTATAGTCGAGGAGGTTAGGAGACAGTTCAAGGAGAAGCCTGGGATACTTGAGTGGAAGGAGAAGCCCGACTATGCCAGGGTAGTTGACCTAGCCACCAACGGTGCACTGAAGGAACTCCTAACACCCGCGGCCATAGTAATCCTCACACCTGTGGCCGTTGGAGTAATACTCGGGCCAGAGGCGGTGGTCGGGGTCTTGACTGGGGCGGTCTTAAGCGGCTTATACCTGGCATATCATATGGCGAATAGTGGGGCTGCGTGGGATAACGCTAAGAAGTATCTGGAGGTCCTGGGGAAGAAGAAGACGCCGGAACATGCTATAGCCGTCTCGGGAGACTTGGTGGGAGACCCCTACAAGGACACAGCAGGCCCAGCATTAAACACTGTCATCAAGGTCCTCAACACTGTGGCCATAGTCTTCGCCCCGGTCTTCATAGGTCTATTAGCTCTCTGACCTACTTTCACACCCCTCCAAAAAGGTTAAGTCGCAACGACAGGTAATATTGATGGATGCAGACCTCGGGGACTGCTGACCTCCCACTTCACAGCGGCCCTGTTCCTCCATGGCTGATGCCTAGGATGAGGGCTTTAGCGTCTAGGATAGTGAGGGTTATAGTGGATGAGTATGGAGTAGGGGAGCTGCTCAGGAGGATGGGAGACCCACTCTGGTTCCAGTCTCTCGGATGCGTCCTAGGATTCGACTGGCATTCTAGCGGGCTAACCACTGTTGTCTCGGGAGCATTAAGGGAGGCGCTCAGCCTAGAGGAGCATGGTGTCGCAGCAGCCGGCGGTAAGGGACAGATGAGTAGGAGGGTTCCCGAGATGGTGAAGGCCTTAGGCCTAAACGAGGCCATCTCAGAAAAGATTATACACGCTAGTAGGATGACTGCCAAGGTAGACAACGCCGTCCTCCAAGACGGCTACACAATATATCATCACATAATCCTCTTCACGGAGAAAGGTGAGTGGGCTGTTATTCAGCAAGGGATGAATCCCGAGGTAGGCTATGCGAGAAGATACCACTGGGTCGGGGGAAAGGTGGATAGCTTCGTCGTGGAACCCCACTCAGGTATAGCAGGCTCCAGGAGAGAGCAGAAGGTCCTCAACATGGTGTCGAGAAGAAGTGAGGAGGCTAGAAAAGCCTCCGTAGACCTTGCATCAGAGAAACCGGAGAAGACAATCCGTATACTTAACCGGCTTCTAAGGAGTCAGGAGACCATAACTAGGTGGATGGGTGAGGGGGGCAGGGTCGAGACACACATCCACCTCCATATGCCGAGGAGGGTGAATTGGCATGTCTTGAGAAGAATCTATGAGGTTAGGCCGAGAAACTACGAGGAGCTTGTCGGCATAAAGGGTGTGGGGCCCTCGACTGTAAGGGCCTTGGCCTTGGTGGCAGCGATAATACATGGGGCTGAGCCTGACTGGAGGGACTCGATTAAATTCACCTTTGCTGTGGGCGGGAAAGACGGCGTTCCCAGACCCATCTCACGTAGAACCTACGATGAGGTTATAGGCTTCATGAGAGGGGTTGTCGAGGCCTCTGGGATGGAGGCTGAGGAGAGAAGGCAGGCTCTAAGACGTCTCTTCACCCTTGAGAGGATGCTTTACGGCCCCTGAACCCATCTCCCATATAGCCCATACAAGGAATACGCCTGAGACTGCTAGAGGGATATGATAGCTGGCAATCCTCCAGGCTATAACAGCCCCCCATGGAGCCACGCCATAAACCGCCAACGCCGAGAGAGCCGTCCCCAATTCGCTGAGACCCGAGCCGCCTATGGTTACTGGTAGGGTTGAGAGGGCGACGGCTGCGTATGATATCATCAGTGCCTCATAGAGTGTTATGGGGAGACCTGAGGAGGAGAGGAGGGCTTGCAGGGAGGCGGCCCAGAGTATCGCTGATAGGGCGGTGAAGCCGAGGCCTGCGGCCAGAACTCTCCTCGAGCCGCTCTCCAAGATGCTTCTCGAAACCTTTGAGAACTCCTCCAGGGCCTCATTCACCCTCTCCACAATCCTTAAACCCCTTCCCCCCATAATCCTAACCACTATATCCGAAAGAACCCCAGGAACCTTCAATCCACGCCTCACCGAATAGGTCAGGAGAAATATATGCCCCGTGAGGACTACCGACGAGATAATAGCCACAACAATGCCTAGAATCAAGGCTCCATGGAGAAGTAGGTAGATGGCCGCCGCAAGCGAGATTATAGTCCCTACAGAGACGTCGAAGAATATCTCAATATAGGACATCCATGCGGCCTTGCCTGGCTCGACGCCCTTTCTGGCAAGCCACCCGAACCTGAACGCTTCATCACCCACGTAGGCGAATGAGAGGAGGGCTACAAACTCGCTTGCCAGCCTCACAGGTATGGCTTTGAGAAAACCTAGCTCACCCGAGTAGCGATCCACTATAAATGCGAATCGTATGCTTCTTAACAATAGTGAGCCGAGGGAGAGTATGGCTGACGTCAGGAATGCTCCCAAGCCTATCCTGGAGAGGTCTCTGAGGTCTACCCCCGAGAGGACCGATATAACGACAAGTATGACAACGCTCGCTGAAACACCTATCAGCAGCCTTCTCAGTATTCCCCGCAACCCTGAGAATCAAACCCCCTCCCCATAAATTTATAGTGTAATCCATCGCAGATACCCTTGAAAGAAATGCAGAGAATCACAGTTGGCATACCATCATACAACGAGGGCATGGGGCTTGTCCGTCTTCTCCGCCAGCTCTCCGGGCAGAGGCTCGATAATTACAGTATATGCGAGGTCATAGTATCTGATGACAGCGACGACAACACCCCTACCCTCGTCAAGAAACACGTTAGGAACACTCCATACAAGTTGATCCTACTCCATCATAATGAGAGGCGGGGTGTTGCCGAGGCCTGGAACGAGATATTCAGGGAGGCTTTAGGAGACATCATAGTTCTATACGATGCAGATGTAATCCTTGAACCAGATACTACTATTAACTTGGTGAGGCATATTGGCGGAGATGTGGGGGTGGCGGCGTCCAACACCCTCCCACTCAAGGCTAGGACAGTAGCTGGAAAGGCCTCCGAAACGGTGGCAAGATGGCTGCGGAGATTAAGGCTCAGCAACCCTGATGCACAGTTCACGGTCATGGGCAGGGGGTTGGCGATAAGAAGAGAACTAGCAAAGAGAATCAGGATACCTGAGAACGTGATAGCGGTAGACCTATACCTACAGCTGTCTGCGGAGAGGATGGGCTGGCGTGTTAGATACGTGGATGAAGCTCACGTATGGTTTAGGCCTGTGGAGAGTTTCAGAGACTTCGCATCCCAGGTTATTAGAGCATATCTTGGCCATAGGCAGTTAAGGAGGTTTAAGGGGAAGGCCTTAAAATGGCTAGGTCTAAGGGAGCAGGCACGCGTCTTCTTGGAGATAATTGGAGAAGACCTGAAGCTATTACCTCACATACTAGTATCTTACCTCCTAACCCTTCTCCTCATGCCCATGCTCCTCCCACGCTCAGGAACCCACAAATGGGAGATTGCCACCACATCAAAAGATAAGGAGTCATATAGCCGATAAACCAAGCCCCATTACGGCATACAATCCGCATAATTCAAGTAAATCTTTTAAACAATCTACTAGACCAAAGAAGGCGATGACCTCAGGGTTCCTAGGAGAGATGATTGGGAAAGAGGTTAAGGAGGGTAAATTCGATAAAGCAATACTCGTAACAGGTATGACGGAGTGGCATGGGGAGCATATGCCTCTTGGAGCCGACTACATTGCACCCATGGCCTTGGCGGAGGAGGTTGCGAAGAGGGTTGACGGCGTCCTGGTTCTTCCACCGATTCCATACGGCTTCTCCCCACATTACTCGACCTTCCCATTCGTAATCTCGATAAGGTCGGAGACTCTCCACAACCTCCTCTTAGACATCTTCGACTCCCTTAACAGAAACGGGATAAAGAGGCTCTTGATACTGAATGGACATGATGGAAACATCTCAATAATAGATAATGCCTCGAGGGAGTTTAGGAGGAGGCACCCAGAGTTCAAGATAGCTGTTCTGGAGGCGTGGTGGGTCGAGATAGGAGCGCTGCTCCCAAAGGATACCTTCGACGTATGGGATGGACTAGGCCATGGAGGTGAGGGAGAAACATCCCTAATGATGGCCGTCAGACCGGATTTAGTCAAGCTGGAATACGCCAAGGGAGTCGTCCCAGATCTGCCTCAACACATACAGATTAAATGGAATTTTGAGGAGCTAACACCCTACGGAGTTACAGGAGATCCAACGAAGGCCAGCAGGGAGAAAGGTGAGAAGATAAAGAAGGCATTGGTTGACCTCGTGGTCTCATTCCTCAAAGATATGGACGCAAAGAACTGGGAATACGGATACAAGAAATAGGGATACTCCTAGTTAAGGAGAGGTAGGGTAGGCGAAGAGAGGATTAGACAGGGGTATGAGGCCCATACTCATAGTTCATGGAGGGGCAGGCTCCTGGAGAGATAGCCTAGATGAAGAGAAACTAAACGGGGTAAAAAATGCTGCACGTAAGGGATTTGAGACCCTGCTTAGGAAGGGAGCCGTTGATGCTGTGGAAGTGGCCGTAAAAATAATGGAAGACAACCCCATATTCAATGCAGGATTCGGCTCGGTGCTGAATCAGGGCGGATACGTCGAGATGGATGCAGCTATAATGGATGGAGGAAGCCTGAAGGCTGGAGCCGTGGCATGCGTAAGATTCGTGAAAAATCCGATAAAGCTGGCAAGGATAATCCTAGAGGAATCAGACTATGTTCTCCTAGCTGGTGCGGAGGCGGAGAAGCTCGCTGCCCAGAAGGGTCTCGAACTCCACTCACCCATCACGCATGAACGAGTAAATCAATGGGCGACTGTTAGGCTCGAGAAGCCCCTCTCATACAAGTTCCCTAGATACTCCAGCGATAGATGTGATACGGTGGGCTGCGTGGCCCTTGATAGCGAGGGCAGGCTTGCGGCGGCGGTCAGCACCGGCGGGCTCTTCCTAAAACCGCCGGGCAGGATAGGGGACTCGGCCATCATAGGTGCGGGGATCTATGCCGAGAATGGTGTGGGGGCGATTGTATTCACGGGGATTGGTGAGGCGGCGATTAGGCTTGGTGCAGCACGTTATATTCTCACCCTAATAGAGGCAGGGATTCCCCCCCAGAAGGCCCTAGACAGGCTCTTCAAGAAACTCTCAGGCCTAAAACCCTCTATGAGTCTAGGCGCCATAATGATTAACGGAGAGGGAACACCCTTCGCGGGCCACACAACAAGTAAGATGAGCGTCGCATACATGACGGAGAATATGGATGACCCAAAAGCCTTCCTTAGGCTCCCCACCCCCTCAACCATTCTGACATAAAATATCAGGTCTAAACGACCTTTGAACCTCAAATTCTTAACTTACATGTCAATGTAACGATGGAATGCCTATAAACCCTTATATAGGTTTCCAAGACAAGAAACATCCCAAGGTGAAGTCCCGGTGGTTAGGAGGAAAACTTCTGGTATAACTAAGGCCGCAGCCGTGGCTATAGTCGTAATCATAATCGTGGCAGCAGTTGCCGGAGCCGCATACTTCTTCATCCTAGGTGGCCCAGGTGGAGGCGGAACGATAAAGGTTGGTGTCCTAGAGAACCTTACAGGAGGCATGGCCTCGATAGACGCACCTGCCCTTAATGGAATAAAGCTCAAGGCGAAGGAGATAAACGAGGCCGGAGGTCTGCTGGGAAGACAGGTCGAGATAATAGCGATTGATACCAAGACCGACCAGGCCGAGGCTGCCGCCGCAGCCAAGAGGCTCGTAGAGCAGGGAGTTGTAGCAATAATAGGGTATGGAGACACCACCTTCGTTCTTGCAGCAGCTCCAATAGCCCAGGAGGCTGGAATCCCCTTCATAACCCAGGGAGCCACCCATCCACGTCTACCAGAATTTGTGGGAGACATGATGTTCCTAACACCCTTTGGAGATAATATCCAGGCGGCAGTAATGGCTGAGTATGCCGTGAAGGAGCTTGGATACAAGACGGTAGCCATCTGGGTTGACTATGCCATGGACTTCAGCGTGGCGGTCTGTAGCTACTTCATGGAGGCCTGGAAGCACTACACAGGAGACCCGAACTCCGTGGTCCTAGTCGACAGGTTCAAGACAGATGACACGGACTTCTCAGCCCAGATAGCCAGGCTCAAGGCACTGGACCCACCTCCAGACGCGATATTCCTGGGCGCGACGCCTGGAAACGTGGGGTTGATGGTGAAGCAGATAAGGGAGGCGGGGATAACTATACCGATTCTCGGCCAAGACGGGTTCGATACTCCTCAGCTGGTCGAGGTAGCGGGGGAGGCCGCCGAAGGGGTTCTATTCGTAACCCACGTCTCCCTTGAGAGCGACGACCCGATGGTTAGGAAATTCGTGGAGGCATACACGGAGGAGTATGGGCATCCACCTGAGAACGCCTTCGCAGCCCTCGGATACGATGCAATGACCCTCCTAGCCGACGCAATCCAGAGAGCTGGCTCAACGGATCCTCAGGCCATTAAGAAGGCCTTGGAGGAGACCAGGAACCTTAGAGTCGTAACTGGAACCATAACGTATGAGGCCGGGAGCCACGTTCCATCTAAGAGTGTCGCAATAATCAAGGTGGAGAACGGTAAATTCAAGACCGTCAAGACGATGGTCCCAAGCTTCATACCTGACCCCAAGAAGGACAGGGTAATCCTGGAAGTCTAGCCTAAACTTTATTTTCCCCCTCAAATTTCTTTTGAGCAGTAGGAGGCTAGAAGAAGTGCTATTAACAGTGGAAGGGCTGAGGAAGAGCTTCGGAGGTCTACAGGCCGTTAAGAACTATGAGCTTAAGCTGCCTAAGGGTGAGATATATGGACTTATAGGTCCTAATGGTGCGGGAAAAACAACAGTCCTCAATATGATTACCGGCATAATCCAGCCAGATGACGGGAAAATAGTCTTTGACGGCGTAGATATAACTGGTAAAAGACCAGACCAGATAGCCGAGTTAGGAGTAGCCCGGACATTCCAGAACCTCCGCCTCTTTAAGCAGATGACCGTAAAAGAAAATCTAAAAGTCGCAGCCCAGATTAAACATCAATACAGTCTACTAGATGTGATATTCTCCACCTCTAGGTATTGGAAGTCTGAGGAGGAGATTGAGGAAGAGGTGGAGGAGCTGATAGATCTGTTAGGCTTGGAGAGGTTTAGGGATGAGCTGGCCGGAAACCTGCCATTTGGTATTCAGAAACGCGTTGAGATAGCCAGGGCATTGGCTATGAAGCCTAGGATAATTCTACTGGATGAGCCTGCCTCCGGTATGAGTTCCGGAGAGGCTAGGGAGCTGACAGACCTACTACTAAGAATTCATGAAGAACGGGGGATATCCATGCTCTTGGTGGAGCATAGGGTTCCCATGGTTATGAAGATGTGTAGCATAGTTCAGGTCATGAATCAGGGTGAACTCATAGCGGAGGGACCCCCCGAGGAAATCAAATCTGATGCAAGGGTTATCAAGGCATATCTTGGGAGGGTTGTGGGCTGAGCCTTAACGTGGAGAACCTGGCCGCAGGATACGACAGCCTCACAGTGATAAGAGGGATTAACCTTAACGTTCCTAAGGGGAAGATAGTGGCCCTGGTTGGCTCTAATGGTGCAGGGAAATCAACCACGCTTAAAACGATAATGGGTGTTATAAAGCCTAGGTCTGGGAGGCTAATCTTCGAGGATGAGGATATAACGGGTCTCCCACCATATATGAGGGTTGCAAAGGGTATCTCACTCGTACCAGAGGGTAGGCAGCTCTTCAGCACCTTAACAGTCAAGGAGAACCTCCTTCTAGGAGCATACCTATACAAGGGAGACGTCCAGGAGCTTTTAGACGAGGTGTATGAACTATTCCCGATACTGAAGGAACGTGAGAACCAGCTCGCGGGAACACTCAGCGGAGGAGAGCAGCAGATGCTTGCGATAGCCCGCGGACTTATGAGTAGACCTCGCCTCCTGATGCTTGACGAGCCATCTCTAGGACTAGCACCTCTGATAGTTGAGAAGCTTTACGAGGCAATAAAGGAGATTAACAGGAGGGGGGTCTCAATACTTCTGGTTGAGCAGCATGTAGAGCTCTCCCTAGAGGTAGCTGACTATGCATACGTTATGGAGATGGGTGAGATAACGGTTGAGGGAGAGTCGAAGAGGCTCCTTAAGGACGAGAAGGTTAGGAGGGCGTATCTAGGATGAGCTTAACCCTCCAATACATCGCCATACAGGTGATAAACGGCCT
>CAZHEC010000031.1:0-10463 GCA_964531465.1 uncultured Nitrososphaeria archaeon
CAACCCACATATCGTGCGTAGGCACAAGAACTCATAGAACGCCCCAACATATAAGGGCTTCCATGCCCCGAAAACGCACCAGAACTCTCTATGTAAAGGGTTAAGAACAGATGTTTAGGGTTGTAGATATGGTTTATTTGTATACATGTTTACATTACTTTACCTTTTCTTGATTATATGGTGAGGAGCATGTATGATGAGCGTGGACCTCTCTGTTTTATTTCTCCACTCTTTGGGTCTACCACTAGGCCTAGGACTTCCATGACCGACGTTCCTAGTAGTGGTTCTGGGGCATCTATTATGGCTGCCAACGCATGTGTCCCCCTGCCTAGGAGCTCTATGTATATAGGAGCTAGCTCGACTTCAACCTCCTTACCGTCGGCAAGCGTGACTCTCTCCCTGCCTATGATTCGAAGCCTCAACTTATCGGCAACGCTCCTAGGGAGGGCTACGTACAAGAGCCTGTACCTGCTAGCATCTCAAGCTCCTCAGAAATTTTATCCTCGGGATTCCTAACCAAACACTTCACGCGGACGTAACCCATACCACTCAACACTATCCCCAATCCCCCTATAAAAATTGTGTCTCTAAGAATCTTCTAAGCAACAAATGCTACGTCCAAGGTTAGATTTAAAACATTACATTGGTCAGAAATTGAGACGAATTTAGAGTAGTTAGATTGTAACAACAATTGCTTGCATTTTTTAAAGATTTTTATGTATATAGCGCTCTTTGGATTTAAGGACTTTGAATGGTTTGAGGCTGGGTATTGGTCTCAGCATTCCTGTCGGTGTGCAACCGCTTACTGCTGTTGCCGAGATAGCGGCTGAGGCTGAGCGTCTTGGCTATTAGTCCTTCTGGGTCCATGAAAACCCCATGTATGGAGACGGCATGGCCGCGCTTCTCCTAGTAGCCTCTAAGACATTCAGCATAAAGCTAAGGACTGGATATCTGAGGAGACCAGCACTATAACGTCTCCCTTGGTATGCTTTAAGATTTCATTGATTGCCCAACTTTTTTCCCTGTCTACCATTTTCTAGTATTACTTCTACAAACCTGCATATTTCTTCTTTATAAGGCGAGATAAACTTTCATTTGGCGTAACTACTATTATCTGATTTACTCTCTTTTAGGACATGTTTTATTATCTCTTCGCAGCCCTTAGCTTCAAATAACACACATATTCCAAGAGTCAGCTTCATGGCTAAGCTAATCCTCAAGTTATTATTTCTAGAACGTTCCATGAGTCTTGCGGATCAACCTTAGCGTCAAGATTAGTATCTGTCCATTGAATTATCATGGCGATTCCTTGAAGGACTATAGGACTGTGTGGAGATCCGAGTAGCTGTATTAATAGGGATGCCGCCCGAGTGCCATCACCTACAAATCCGGAGAGAACTAAAACATATCTGCCACTTTCTTCGTCATAGATCAGTTCTATCAAAGCTATATCTGTCCCAGGGCCCACCCAGTCGCTGCTCTTGTATGTATTGGTAGGCGTTACTAAAACCCACTCCCCAGCCGTGTTATTATACTGATAGTATGCAGAAGAATATCACGGATTTGCAAAATACTTCCAAGTAATCATATTCACGCCAGGTCCTCCCACAGTAACTATGTTTTCTAAGCCTGCAACTGGGAAGAAAAATACTTTAGCAGCGGAATAGTTATACCATGCTACATCAGTATCTAGATATAATTGTAGGGCGTCTTGTTCTGCATGCCTACTTAAACCAGCTGCAACCATCATACCTCCAACCGTATCTAATGTATGTGAGGCTCCACTAGGACCATGCGGCTCACTATTCCCAACTATTATAGAACCTACTATGGTGTCTGTTGGGTTCACAAAAGGCTTTGGGAGATCCTCAAGCTTCCTTAACTTACAATCCTTCATATTATTCTTCATCTCTTCTGGCGAGGAGCCTAAAGCGATGCATACCTGATGAAAGTCACGTTACCCTGGGGTAGGTTGCCAAGGTCCCACCGCATGCCTACCGCTAGGTCGCCAGGTCCTATGGGGCCGTTCTCGTCGTTTGGGCTTTGAAGGACGGTTGCAATGTTAAATGAATTCCATGGGCCTATGTGGTGGCGGGTAGACTTTCTAGTCGCTGAGATGCCTATAGACGAATTCTCATACATGTAGGCTATGTCTTTATCCAGCTCAAAGTATGTTGCTGGTTCAAAGACGGCGGTATCATTTCCAAACGTACCGCCAACGTTGAAATCTGAGTATACGCCTACCCATAGGTCGTTTATCGCTGGCCCAAGGTTACTGATTATCATCTTCATCCTTATCCACTTCTTATTCTGTTTAGTTTCGAGTATGTTCTCAACATAAAGCCTGTGATCTGTTGTTAAAAAGCTGGACCGAGTAACTACTATATCACCTTGCTGAGATACCGAGTTAGGTGTCACTATTAAGTGGCCAGTTAACTCGGAAAAAGACGGGTAATTTATTATTTCGTCGCGATAAACGCCAAAATGCAACACCCACCTTAGATGGTTTTTCCCTGTTGATTTTTCTATAATAGAGGACAAAGATCCCTCCCGTAAAGTAATTTGGATGGCCCTGTTATCCATATTTGTAAGTCTGCTCTCTCCGAATATTACGTAGTGGTGCTCGGCGCATGACCCTTCCGAACAGCCTCTCAGAACGTGTCCAGAGGATATCTAGTTAGGCGCCGGTGTGGCAAGCGCTAGTGAAGCTAGTAGAAGCACAAGCATCAAAACAGTAAACATTCCTTCAAAGCGAGAATGCAGCTAAAAATCCTAGCTATTCATAAATTTGCTGAGAATCTATACTATTGCTATGATTGTTCCTTACGAAGTTAAACGTAATAAACATCTTGCTGGTATGCCCTTAGTATCTTGACCTTAACTGCCTTCTCAACTTTTACGTTACACCATGTTTAGAATTATTTCATACTAAACTTCATTAATTGGATATACGAGGTGCTTTTAGACCAATTTCAAAGACTAAAGAAAGCAGACTCAAAAGCATAAAAAGGATAGTCAAAAACTACAGGAGAAAGGTAGACGAAGAAAATAATAGCCCAACCACTAGCTCCTTTTTCATCTATAACAATCAACTCATATTAATCACAGGTATTAGAAAGGAGCTAGATGAGCAAGCCACTACCAAAACAGCCAGAAATCAACATATAGGGACTTTAGATCACATAATAAGACTAATCAGATAAACATGAAGTCTAGTTTAATAGTAATGTGTTTCTGAATAGCTAAGAGGAACGTGGAATATATCGTCAAACTACCCACCAAGACTAAGGATGTCGTGAATGCCTTTTTCACAGAGCATTTATATATCTCAGACTTTATTACTATTTAGGATGGTTGAGAAAGCCGCGTCGGTTGCTGTTGATGCCATTATCGAGAAGGGTGTTAAGTCTATATTGGCGAAGGTTAAGAAGGGGGTTTCACAGCCCAAGATTTAACGATCCTGCTCCTCTACGACTTGAGGGCTAAGTCTGCTAGCACAGAGGAAGCCGTCAGGCAGGGCTTCGAGAGGATGGATAAGCGATTCGACGATTTAGTAGAGATAATTAAGCAAGGCTTCGAGAACACGAACGTCGTTATTAAACAGGGTTTTGAGAACACAAACACGGTAATCAGACAGGGTTTTGAGGGTATGGACAAGCGACTGGAGAACATAGATAAGCGTCTTGACGCGTTAACGGCCGAGATAAGGGGCTATCAGAGAAGATTATGAAGCCTCTATGGAGCGCTTTAGCTAAGCTAGTGGAGGCCCAAGCTAAGACCTAAAGAAAACCTTTAAATATAACACCTAAAGCTTTCTCTTGAATTGTAAACATGTTAACAAGCTGACATGCCAACATAGTATTTATATAGCCTTTATAAGGCTTGACCGCAATTATATTAAGTTCTTAGTGATAGTTATTTTTCTATGTATCAATCATGTTTATAACACATATTTATAATGTAGGTTTTACCATTCATCTCATAGTATAAGCTAATGTTAGCGGCTTTGATGGTCATCTGTCTCTGCTGTTCTTCCTCTAGGTAGTCTAGAGCCAAGGCCCGGCCTGCTAGCTGGGGGCTTAATAAACCAGCGGCTGCTAATAGGCTGTCTGTGGCAGTCGTCTTCCCGTTGTCTACGTGGGCTATAATGCCTATGTTTCGTATCTGCTTGAGGATGTCTATGACCTCTGAGATTTTCCTTACTCGACTCATCGTCTCAAAACTTCTTTAAACTACGTACATTTAAATTAGTACGTATGGGGTGCTAGATGTAGTATATTAACAGCCTAATGGCGTCCTGACTCCATTATATTAAGGATGGGTCTGGGGGTTTATTGTCCTGTATTCATTAGAGTTATATCTTGCTTATTGGTGCTCTACATGTATGCATGTTTGTCATGCCGAAGCATAGAGTTAGGGGAGAGGTAAGGGTCGTATTGTTGTCGGCCAGAGTTCTTGAAACATTGAGAAAACGCTTTAAGATGTTCTGCTCAGCAACAGGCATTAACAGAAGCCATAGAAGAATACCTTAAGGCGCATATAAGTGAGTTCAAGAAAGCATTAAAGACAACTTCGTAGGAACCGTTTAGTCTATTATCTTCAGTGACTTCAGGATGTCTTCTCTGAAGGCTTTACTCAGATTTGTTACTCGCTTTGCTTCGCTAACCGGCAATCTTCTCCCAAGCCTTAAAGCCTCTGCATAAACATCAGCTATAAAGCTGTATTCGTCTCCTAGCTCATGCCTCAAGTACTCTCTTATCCCTTCGGACAATGGTTTATCGCTCCGCCATAAATGGCCTATAATGCTAGGAAAAGTCTTAACCAAGTCTATGAGAATTGTGGCTTCTTTATGCTCTAAGCCGCTTTCAAGTAGGGAGCTGATAATTTGACTCTCGTCTATCACGTAGCTATCCATGCTATATTCTATCCCTTCTTTTTCAAGCATCTCTAAGAAGGTTTGAGCCGTGTTCTTTGATAGTATTGACCTAGGGACTACAGCAATTATTCGTAAGCCACTCTTCCTTAATAATGATGGGTTTGGAGAAGGGCAGGCTTAAAAAGGCTGGCTACATAGACTGCTCATAGATATTCACGGTCGAGAAGAAGCTTATAGTTAAGAAGATTAGGAAGGCTGAAAGAGGAAGCTTAAGCAGAGTTATGGCGGAGCTAAGAAAGATACCAGGGCTATAAGTATCTCGGATAGAAGGTTCTTGTGTGTTTTGGGGCTATGGTTCCGGGGATCAGCACTTAGGTGTAGCTGTGAACAGGCCCCAACGAGTTATAGGAGATGCGGGCAAGCTGGCTAGCCGGGGAGGCCCTTAATCTTAAAACGTGCCAGAACCTGGGCGCCCGCCGAGCCTTAAGTGTTCTTCCATCAGCCGCCTAACCGATTCATAGACCTCCTCGGCTTCCCGTATGGCCTCCTTAGCGTCTTCAAGGTCATAGAGTTCATCTGGTGGGATTCCACCCTCCTCGTCGCCATATAATGATGGCTCCCTCTCCCTTCTCAGCTTCCTCGAGATCCGCGCTAGTAGAGGTATCTTGGCTTTGAACCAGTCTGGAAACATGTCAGCCTCCCGCCTAAGAACCGGCCCAACGTCATGCCATTTAGGAGGCTCGACGCCGACCAGCCTTAACGCCGCTTTCAGCGTCAGCTCTACAGCCTCCTGACACTGTCTAACAACATAGGGATAGTTTCCCCTCTCTAAGGCTTCTGCCGCATGACGTATCCTCTCCTCAGCCTGCTTCATGTATGATCTCGCCATGGATAGATTATTCAATCTCTATTACCTCTCCAAACCTATAGTCCTTCTTAAGCCTCCAATACCAGAGCCTCCCGACCATAACTCTTTCTGCTCTAAGATCTCTCAGCCTGCCCATGAGTCGGAGTAAAATCTTCTCGAAGAATCGATCTTTATCGTAAATTATTAAGGCGTCTTCAACCATGTCGAGGTAAAGGGGCGTCATCTTGGAGGCCTCCTCAGGCGTCTTTAGAATGGGTGAGAAATCGATCCTCCACCCCATAGACTCCATCTTCCTTACTTTATGCTCGATCCTCTCCTCTACATCGATGAATAGCTCTTGCCTCTTAAGCCTGGATCTAGGCAGCCCGTCGATAATTATCAGCAGATCCAAGTCGCTCTCCTTGGTAGATTCTCCCCTCGCAACAGAGCCGAAGATCACGAGGGAAATTAACCTTTCTCCAAAATGCTCGAGAAGCAATTCTAGAAGTGATTCAACAATCTCACGATAAGGCTCGCATACATGCTCCAATCCCTTACTAAACATCTATTATGCAATAGACCTGAAAAGTAATTAATATTTCTCTACGCGGCTCCGTCAACCATGTTGCGGTAATGTTTTAAGTTGTTCGTGAATTTCTAGTTGTTTTAGATTGTTTGAGGCTTTCAGGTAAGTGTTAACAGTGCGATTAAGCGGGAGATAGATATCGTATAGCATCGAGGTTTCTATCTGCCTGTAGAATGATTTACTCAGTAATATAAGATGTAAAGCGATTTTGTGACACTGGAGGGAAGATAGACGGCTGTGCTCGGCATGACGGCCCCCGATGACTTCATGAGCATAACCGGAGGATAGGTCTGGGAACTGGCTCTACACCATAGCTGAGTTATAGATCCGGCTAAGTTGTATACTTATGAACTTTTAGGTAGCTTAAGTCATACTCCTTCGTAGTTTTAACCCCTAGCTCGGTCTTAGTTACCTTTAAACTCAGCCCTCTCCAGCTTTCATATGTGACCTCCACCTCCATCCCGGCGGCCTTAAACTTAACTGTTGACCAGTCGGAGGCTTTCTTCAGAACCCTAAGCATGGCCAGGAAGTCGCTCCACTCTATCCCCAGTAACTCGCAGACCTCCCTAGCCACCCTCTCAATCTCCTCAACGCTGGCCATGAACCTCCTCCGTAGCAAAATCCGCATAACCTCTGCTTTTAAAGTTTTAAAGGCTGACGGCCCCTTACTGACAAAAACAGCTAGAAAAGCCGTCCACAGGACAAAAAGCGCCAACGCAATGGCACGTAATAGATCGGCCATCTCTACTATAGTATTATTATGAGAGCAGGGGAAACCCATTATTATACCTCAACGTCTCCTTGATAGGCGTGTTGATGATGTTATGAGCCTCCAGCATATATCTGGGGTCTGCCACTACAGGAGCCCGAGCTTCGCCTTGATCTCCGCTATATCCCTCTCGATTCTTGCCAAGCGCTCGTCCAGGAGGGTCTTAAGGTCGTTTCTCAGCTCCTTAACCTCCTTAAGCGTCTCACGGCTAAGCTTAAGCGACTCGTCCTTAAACTCCCTGAACTCGCCCCTAAAATCTTGGAACTCACTTCTAAAGTCCTTGAATTCATTCCTAAAATCTCGGAATTCATCCCTAAAGTCCCCGAACTCGCTTCTAAACTCCCTGAACTCGTCCCTAAAGCCCCTGAACTCGTCCCTGAGGTTCCTGAACTCGCCTCTGAAGTTCTTGAACTCGCCTCTGAAGCCGCTGAACTCCGACACCAGCTTTGTGAAGTATAGTTTCGCCCACTCTAGGCTCTCGGCCATATCCTTCTCCATGGGCCTGGGCTTCTTCTCCCCATAGTCTATCTCGAAGTCCCCGTATTCCCTCCATGGCCCGCTATATCCTGGCTCGCCCTCCCAGCTAACCTGGAGCTTCTCGACATGCATGCTCAATATGTCATCGGGTCTCCCATTAACCTCGATAAGCTTGAGGAAGTGCTTCAGGGTATCCTCGGGTGCCTCGGCAAATATCTCCACCGTGCCGTCTCCTAGGTTTCTTATAAGGCCCCTCACACCCATCCTCCTCGCTATGGCCTTGACCAGCACCCTATACCCTACCGCCTTGACGTTCCCGAAGACCTTAATGTTAGCCCTCAAGACCCGCTTAGGATGGTCTACACTCCAGCATATTTAAGTTATCTAATCCCTTCCTCTTCTATTAGGCTTAGGAGCCATTTTCACCCGATTAAGGATTTTGGGATAACTGTTTTTAGGGTTTCTGTAATGTATAGCGTGGAATGGGGCTGAGGGCTTACCTGGTGCCAGCCATCATAGTGGCGGCCCTAATATTCGCAGCGTATCTTGCTGGACCCAGACCTGGTGTAGAGAATCCTACGACAATCACGTCATCATCCATGGTGGAGAGGTTTCCCGGGTTATCGGCTGAGCCTCCTCCAGCCAGCCTAGAGATAAAGGTTGAGGGGGGCGTGAAGTATATCGTTCATCCCAGCCTGATAGTCTCCGGAGGCCCGCCCAAGGATGGGATTCCATCGATTGATGAGCCTAAGTTCGTTTCTGCGGATGAGGCTGACGAGTTTCTCTCCCCTGACGACTGGGTTATTGGCCTGAGGCTCGGAAACACCGCCAGGGCCTACCCGCACATGATTCTTGTATGGCATGAGATAGTCAATGACTGGGTGGAGGGGGTGCCTGTCGCCATAGCCTACTGCCCCCTCTGCCTCTCATCAATAGCATTCTACAGGGTCATAGAGAGCGAGCCCGTAGAGTTTGGAACGACAGGCAAGCTATACAACAGCGACCTAGTAATGTATGATAGGAAGACGGACACATACTGGGCCCAGTTAACCGGTGTGGGGATTTACGGCGAGTTGGCGGGCTACAGGTTGAAGAGGGTTCCGGTGGATTTCATGAGGTGGAGTGATTGGAGAAGCCTATATCCAGATACAGAGGTTCTCTCAACCGATACAGGATATAGCAGGCCCTACGGCTCAGACCCCTACGGAAACTACTACACATCACCAGCCATATACTTCCCATTAACCCACGAGGACCCCAGACTCCACCCCAAGACCATAGTATACGGTGTTGTGGTGAACGGTGTAGCCAGGGCATACCCTTATGATGTGGTCGGAGGCATAGGGGCGGTAAATGATCTAGTGGGCGGCGAGCCTGTAGTGGTTATGAGCCCCGGCAAGGACATGGTGAGGGTGTATAGGAGGGTTGTAGCGGGCATTACACTAACCTTCGAGTATAGGGATGGGTTCTTCTGGGACAGGGAGACAGGGAGTAAGTGGAACTTCGAGGGAGAGGCCATTGAGGGTCCCATGAAGGGGTCAGCCCTCGAGAGGATGATAGGTGTGACATGCTTCTGGTTTGCGTGGGCAGCCTTCTATCCCGGGACAAGCATATACGGTGGGGGTGGATGAGGGCGGGTGCCAGAGCCGTGGTCATAGGCATCACGGTAGGCCTCCTATCCCTCACAATCTACCTGGTTGTGGTGATACTGACCACGCCCAACCTGACGGCCCAGCAAGCCCTAAAGGCCGCCGTAGGACTAAACCTCCCAGTCATCCTAGCTCTGCCGATAATCACGGGAAGCCACGCAGCCCTCACATACTATAGCAGACCCTTATCATGCAGGGTTAGGAGGAAGGCTGGCTCAGGCGCCTTAGCCGTAGGGTCAACCCTCACGGCCATAGCCTCCTACATATCCCTAACACAGGTGGGATGCTGCGGGATGTGGCTATACATACTAAGCCTCATGCCAGGACTAATAGGGACGGGTCTCACCGCAGCCCTAATCCAATACAACCTCCAGCTCACATCGATAGGATTGATTATAGCAATCACCCCAACAATATACTTGGGGCATAAAATCATGAAGCAACGAAGAGATAAGTAGCGGTTAGAGGACCCCATACATGGAAAGACAGGTATGGAAGCAGACCTAAAGTCTCGGATTCTCCGGCTGCTGAAGGAGGATGAAGAGTTCAGATATACGGTGGCAGGATTAATAGGATTAGAGGATCTTCGTCGGGGCTAAGCCGAGCTAAGAGACGCCATGATTAGGCTTGAACAGACAGTCGAGAAGCTTGCAGAGGAGCAGAACAGGATGGTGAAAGAGCAGGCCAAGATATGGGAAGAGATAAACAAGATGCGGAAGGAGATCAATAAGGTGTAGAAAGAGATTAAGTAGCCTAGGTTGGAGCATAGGAGGTTTTCTGAGGAGCAGAGAGGGATGAGGCTGACACTTAGAAATGTGGTTAATTACATAGAGGGGGTTAGCATACTTCTGGAAGACGAGGCAAGATCCATGGTTGAACGCCGCCTCGGACAACGAGGAATAAAAGTGAGCCTAAGCCCGCTCATCAGGCCATACGTGGAACTCAACACATATGGTTCGGATGGAGACTTAACGGTTGTAGGGGAGGCTAAGACAAGGCTAGCTCCACGGCATGTTAAAGAATTTAAGAGGAAGCTGGATCTGATAAGTAGCCGTGAGCCAGAGCTTATAAGAGGTAGGATAATTAAGACAATGTATGCACTGTGGGTTCATCCTGATGCTGTTGAGGAATGCAGAAAGTATAATGTGTGGCTTAACATGCCGGATAAGGAGCTAACGTCATTTCCGGAGTAGAGTTATAGTTTAATAAGCTTGCCTACCCTTTTATAGGTTCGAGCCTCTCCGGCGGATGGATATGCA
>CAZHEC010000032.1:0-10373 GCA_964531465.1 uncultured Nitrososphaeria archaeon
AGGACGGCCTCAAGGCTCCATAGATTATCGAACATTGTATTGGGAAGCAAGCTGGGAAGATGGATTCTCCAAGTCCTTGGCGGGATAGATATGAGGGCACCTTTCCCAAGATTCTCCCCACCGCTGGAGGATATGATTAAAACCCCTGCCAACCATGGAAGACGCCTTGCATACTTCATAGACATCTTCACAAACTACCATGAGTCAGACCTGGGTATTCGGATTGTTAGATTTCTCGAAGAATTAGGATACTCCGTCTATGCCCCGGACCAGATGCCCGCCGGCACCCCCTTAATAGAGGAGGGGCTGCTCAACGATGCTGAACGGATAGCTAGGTTTAATGTATCCTCACTTCTCAGGGAGATTGAGGGTGGCGCAAAGATACTAACAAGCTCTCCTGCCGCCTACCTGGCCTTGAAACGGGATTATCCCGAACTACTAGGTGATGAGAATTCAAGAAGGGTTGCTGAGAATACTGTGGACGTGCTGGAGTTAATCTGGGCCGAGGTGGAGCGTGGGCGGATAAAGTTTAGGGAAGATTCCGATAGGATTACTTACCACTCAAGTTGCTTCTCTAGGGCATCCGGCATGAGCAATCTGATAACTAGGTTGCTTGAATCTGCGGGGTATTATGTTGATATTCTGGAGGATTGCTGCGGGATTGCGGGTATGTGGGGTATGATGAAGAAGCATTATGAAGATGCGCTTAACGTGGGTTCAAGACTCTTCTCAAAGATTAAAGATGTGAACACCTTAATCGTATCGCAGAGTGAGACGTGTAGACTTCAGATAAGTCATCATACGGGTGTTAAGACTCTTCACCCATTCGATGTAGTGTTGGCGAGAATTCAATCACGGTAAGCCACTACATCTATCTCAACTAATGCGTCCTCAATTGGCGGGCTTGCTATCACGGTTGTCCTTGCAGGCTTAACATCGCCGAAATATTCCTCATAGACCTCGTTCATGGCCTTGAAGTCTCCTGGATTGCGGAGATAAACCCCAACTCTAACCACATCCTTCAAACTATACCCAGCTGCTTCTAGAATTACTTTGATGTTCTCTAGAACTCTCCTCACCTGACCTCTAACGTCGCCTTTAACAATCCTCCCTGTGTCAGGATCTATTGGAACCATCCCAGATAGGTATAAGGTCTTTCCAGCCTTGATGGCTTGGGAGTAGGGACCTACCGGTTTGGGTGCCTTAGGGGTAAATATCTGCTCGGTCATGCCATTCTCCTCCCAAGCCTCACGGACCTCAGCCTGACAGGTGGACCGCCGAACCATACAGGGATGGCCTGCATGGGATCTCCCTTCCCACAGTATCCCGCATAGAATTGGAGTTCCTTCCCCACGGCATCAATGGAGGAGTAGAAGGACCTAGTGGTTAGTTCCAGAACGGGGTCTCTGACTAGCCCGTCAAGTCTACCATTCTTGATTATGTATGCCTCTACACCTACATATCTCTGGTTCCATCTGAGGTCATCTATGTTCCATTCTTGGTAGCTCTTGATGTAGACTCCATGGTCTATGTCTTCGATTAGTTCTTGGAGGCTGTAGTCACCCGGCTTCATGTATGTATTGGCCATCCTGACTATCGGCTCAACCTCGTATCCGTTGGCTCTTGCAGAGCCATTGCTCTCTACATCGAAGACCGCCGCCGTCTCCCTGTTATGTAGCAGCTCTCTTAAGACACCGTTCTCGATCAGCTTCCTTTCTCTAGCCTTCACCCCTTCCTCATCGTATAGGTAAAAGCCGAAGGATTTAGGGAGGGTTGGGTCATCAACTACTGTTACTACCTCCGAGCCTATCCTGGATCCTAGGCCTTCATGTTTTATGTAGCTCTCACCTGCTTGAGCTGCCTCTCTTCCAAGGACCCTGTCGGCCTCTCCTGGATGTCCAGCAGACTCATGGCATGACAAGGCAACTATCTCGGAGCCTACTACGACATCTATCTCCTCTTTTGGCGGCTCGACTGCCTCGAGTAGTATCTTCGCCAAGGTCTCGGCCTCACTCCCAATTCTCTCGGGGATATTCCACTGCTCGGCGGCTTCCCAGCCCCTTGACTCACCCAGATTCTCAAACCTCTGCACGCTACCTCTCTGAGCGTCAAATGCCGTGATGAAGTAGTCCAGCGTGGTTCTAGGTATGCTTTGATAGACCTCGGCTCCATCACTCGTTATTACGAGCTTCTCCGTATCCCATCTCCCAATCTCTATGAGCCTTGATGGAAGCTTCACGCCCTTCCTTTCACATGCCTCTATGGCAGCCCTGTCAGCCTCCTTAAGATACTCTGTCTTGGCGTCTAAATCAACAGACTCAAACCTTACCCTGGGCTTAACCACGATTTTATCCCTCCCAAGCTCCCCTTCGCCCATTGAGACGCCTTTGGATATTATCTTAGATGCCGCCCTGGCCATGGCTACCGCGTCCTTAACTATCCTCCTAACATCGGTCTTCCTAAGCTGGCTCGTGGACGCAAATCCCATGGAGTTTCCGACCAGAACCCTGACCGAGATTCCTCTTGATACAGTGCGTGCCGAGACCTCCGGGACACCATTCTTTAGAACAATCTCCTCCCTAACATCTTTCTGGAACCTGGCCTCCGCGTAATTTGCCTCAAGTCTCTGAGCATAGTCTACCGCAAACCTTACTAAATCCTCATACATCTTAAATTACTAGGAATGAAGCAGTAATAGACTTTTCTCTTGTTCACCTTGATGCCATAGGGTTATCTGATTCTCTCCGCCACAGCCCATCTTACCCCCAGTCCAGGATGCTCAGTCTTCTCCCAGAATACTGGCTTGAAGACCTCATGATAGAAAGCTCTAGCAGCGGCTAGAGGAAGCATTAGGTTAAGATATACCAGCATGTGTGGCAGGTAACGTAGATTCCCCTTGATTCCTTCCAACTCCGCACCCTTGAAGGCTATGTAGTAGTAGAGTGGGTTGAGTGTTAAGGGGATTATGGACCAGATTGGGAATATGTTGGCCATCACTCCAGGCATTATCCCCAGAAAGTCGAGAATCCATAGTACTGTTAATCCGTAGGCAACCCAATTCAGGATTAGTATGATTGGGTTCACAAGCATGAAGGCCACATTTATCAGCCCTGTTAAACCTAACAACTTTAAGCCAGCTGGATTCACGATAACTTCCAGGTATTTCCAGAGGCTTTGAAGCCACCCTCTAAACCATCTTGTTCTTTGCCTTAACCATGCATTGAAGCTTGTAGGAGCTTCCTCCCAGTGCCTGGCGTCTATGACTGCAACTCTTCGTCCAGCTATGGCTAACCTTACACCTATCTCTGCATCCTCAGCCAAGTTTATGGCATCCCATCCACCCACCAAAGCAATCACATTCCTAAGAAAATAGTTGCCTGTTCCGCCTAAAGGAGTGTATGAGCCGATTCTCGCCCTACCATTCAGCATTATTCTGAACCATCCAGCATACTCCATCGCAAATATCCTAGTAATCCATGAATCGTCTTGGTTGCTTATTCTTAGAATAACCTGAGCCGCATGGTATCCGTGTTTTGTAAGTGCGGCAGCGGCTTTAAGGAAGACGTCCCTATCAGGTATATCCTCGACATCCACTATAGCTATTATTTCACCTGTGGCAAGCTGTAATGCATCGTTAAGTGCGCTGGGTTTTGTGGGGAAGAGTTTTCTTCTCGCAAGCAGTTTGACGTTCCTCGGATATCTCTGCTGATACCAGAATGCTATTCTCTCTCCTACAGGGTCGTCAGTAACAACTATTATCTCCTTCTTATTTAGGGGGTAATCTATGTGGTGGAGGCAGACCTCTATCGTCCTTCCCAGTATAGGCTCATTCTTTGCAGGTATTATAACTGAGATTTTCGGATACTCTTTAAGGGTTATTCCAGGGTTAAGAGGTGGATGAAGGCCTGAGAAAAATATTATGACATTATAAACTCCCCACGCTATGTATATAATTGTAATGGCGTATGCGATTGTTGTTAAGAGAAGGTTAGGTATTGCCCATACTAATAATCCTGTTGTGAGTGCTATGGCGAGGAAGATTATCTTCCTCTTATGTCTCCGCAATAGATAGCACCTCTGAGACAATAAGGTCTGGAATATCATACTCATTAGTTATTGGAATAACCCTGACCCTCTCCGGGTTAATTAAACTGCGTATCTTATTCTCCATGAAGGATTTAACCACAATTATCGCCTTCACATCTAAGTCCATCAGCTTCACAAGGGTTTGAAGCATATAGTTTTCAAATGTTTTCTCGTCGAGTATAAAGTCTATTATTATTGGAGGGTTTGTTTTGACTAGTAGAGGTATTACATGGTTCATGGAACTTTTACCCTTAACTTTTGCTAATAACTCGCTCTCAACGCCTTTGAACCTTAAACGGGTTCGTGCTATTGATAGTAAGTCGTATATTCTTCTCATGGTTTTAAGCTGACTACTTAATCTGTATGATGGATAGTGTTTTAGCTCGGCTTCATCTATCCTGAACTCATGGTCTTCATTACAAGACAAAACAACCATGGGGTATTGAAAGATTTGACCGCATGATTGGCACTTGAATCCTATTCCGGGTCTCCCATAGTCTATTCCAACTCTCTTAAGTTCTTTTCTGCATCGTGGGCATACGTATCTTCCCTCTTTTTGATGGAATTCCTCGATAGGTGCTGAGAACCCACATTCATAATGAACCATTATATCCGATTTTATGAGGCTTTGACTCTGACAGTTTGGACATTTTAACAGTATCTTCAGAATAAGGCTTCCACATCTAGGACATGCTGCGAATGATGTTTCCCCTAAAGGCTCGAGCAGCCCTTTCTCCTCAGCTATCCTCATCTTGTCTGCAGGCACACTTATCCCTGAGACATCATACACTACGCCGATTCCAGCCTTATACTCTGGTTTAAGCTCTTTCTGCGGTTCTTCCATGGCCAAGGCTGATAGAAGCATGACAACCTCTGATTCCTTAACCCCCTCTCCAGAGGCCTCCCCCATCCCGCTACAGTTCAATCAAGAAACTTTATTTAAGATAATTGCCAGCAATATATAACCTCATATTGTTGAATTAACACTGTAAAGATGGGTTGATGAGGCCAGGCTCACTCATACCTGGAATCAGGGCCTATATCGCTAAAAGGCTCTCAGAGATGGGGTATAATAACCGTGAGATTGCGGAGGTTCTAGGGGTTAGCCCTGCTGCCATTACCTTGTATATTCAGGGTAGGCGTGCTGATAAGGCTATGAGAATTCTGGAGAGAAGTGAGGCCAGGGAGCTCGTTGATAATTTTCTGGAGAAAATCTTGGAGAATGGGGAGGTTCTCTCCGAGGCTAAGCTCTATGATCTAGCCTTTGAGGTCATTAATCGGATGGAGCCTGGCAGGGAGGGGTATAGGCGAGAGCTGAAGCATAAAGCTGATGTGGAGGTTGTGTTAAGTAGCCTTAGGAAGAGGCTCCAGGCAGAGCAGGAGGCTGCCATGGAATTTATGCGGGTTGCCGGAAGACTAGAGAGCCACTTAGCCCAAATGCTCTTTAGAATAATTGCAAGCGACAGCATAAGACATGCAGACATAATAGACATGATAGGCAGAATGATAGAGTGGGGAGAGGAACCCGTGATAGACCTGCCTGAAAAAGAGGTCCTTCAAAGATTAATAGAAACTGAGGAGACCGCTCACGTTCACAGCCTTGACAACATAAAAGACAAACTCCCCCATGAGATAGTAAAAATCCTCCTAGATGCAATAGAGGATGATGAAAGAAAACATGAAAAAATTCTGCGGAACCTTCTAAATTACCTTGAAAAGCATGGTTAAATCAATATAGCGGATATCAGAGTTATCGCTGCTAGAGACCATACAAATAAGTGTGTGTGGATTCTGGTTGATATGCTAATTAAGGTGTGTATTGTTGGAATGGAGACCAGTATGGCTGCTATAACTCCTGTAAAGATTATGTTTATGTTTAATGGTGATGTTGGGAGACTTGCTATAAGTGAGTAGAAGCTTCCCCCAAGTGTTGCAGGTATTCCCATGAGAAAACTTAGCATTAGTGCCTGTCTAGGTTTATATCCGAGAGTTATCAGGACCAGCAAGGTTATCCCGCTCCTACTTATTCCTGGAAGCGAAGAGAATCCTTGAGCAGCTCCAACAATCACGCCGTCCCTAATCGACGGAAGTTTCTCTACTCCTGTCATCAGGTTCTTACTCCTCCAGGTCATCAAACCCGTAATTATTAGCAAAACACCCACAAGAATCATCATCTCTCTCCCCGAGCCAACAAACCTGAGGGTTAGCATAGATAGAGGGATGGCAACCAGCCCCGTCATCGGAATAGAGGCAAGTATGAAGTAAAGCACCCCACGACTCATTTCATCCTTAGCGTGAAGTATTCCATGGATTTCATGACGAAAATATATTATGGCTGCGAGGGATGTTGCTCCATTTAGAAAGAGACCGAGCATGTATGCCTGGCCTGGGGTGAGACCGAGGCTGAGGAATATTATTATGAGGAGTGTTTTGCTGCTTATCGGGAGCCACTCGGCCACCCCTTGGACCATGCCTGCGAGAAGACCTGACAGGAGTTCCCAGAAACTCAACTCCACGCAACTAGCGGCCCACGCTTATCCATAAATCTAAACATCAATCCTTAAATTTCTGGCCATACCCACGCAAAGGGGAAGACGCTCTGAGGTGCTTGAATCTTGAGGATTATACTTGCCGGGTTGGGCGTGGTGGGTCGAAGCTTACTTGAGATAGTCTCGGAGCAGTCAGAGGAACTAGTTAGGAGATATGGGATGAGCCTTAGGTTTGTAGCTATAATCGATAGAGGTGGTGCAGCGGTTTCGGAGAATGGCCTAGATAGCCGGAGGGTATTAGAGACGAAGATATCTAGCGGGACTGTCTCAAGGTATCCAGGCTGCGGCAAACCTGGCTTAGACGCCCTCTCCATACTCGATGAAGTGGAGGCCGACATCTTCATAGACGCCCTGCCCACAAATCTCCAGGACGGCGAACCCAGCTACACATACATAAAGAAGGCAATAACAATGGGACTTCACATAGTAACGGTCAATAAGGGTCCCCTGGCCTTAGCTCTTCCAGCACTAAGGGAGTTAGCTGAGTATAGGGGCGTGGTCCTCAGGTTTAGTGGGAGCGTGGGTGGAGGTATGCCTGTTATCGAGTTTGCAAGGCAGTGTGCCATGGGCGATAGGGTTGTTAAAGTTGAAGGCATACTTAATGGGACAACCAACTACATCCTCACGAGAATGGAGGAGGGTCTGGATTTCTCTGAGGCCCTCAGAGAGGCCCAGGAGAAGGGATACGCGGAGAGAGACCCTTCACTAGACATAAAAGGATACGATACTGCGGCGAAGCTCGTCATACTGGCAAATGAGGTTCTAGGAATAAGGGCCACCCTCGATGATGTGGAAATAAGGGGTATAGAGGATCTGGGGAAAGAGGACCTCAGAAATGCTATGAGCAAAGGGGAGACTATCAGGCTAATAGGCAAGGTTGACGGAGGCCTGAGGGTTGAACCTACAAGAATTAGAATGGACGACCCACTCGCCGTCAGATACGCTATGAATGCGGTAGCCTTCCAGACAGAGAACTCTGGGAGACATGTAATAACTGGTAGGGGGGCGGGTGGAAGGGAGACGGCTACAGCAATATTAAGGGACCTAATACAGGTTAAGAGGGTCATGGCGGAGGGCGAGATTAAATGAGGCTTGTGATGAAGTTTGGGGGGACCTCCCTGGGAGACGGGGAGAGGATTAGGCGGGCCGCCGAGCTCGTGAAGAGCTACCTAGATGAGAATGAGGTCATAGTGGTATGCTCGGCCATGAATGGCGTAACCGATACCCTCTTCATGCTGGTGGAGAAGGCTTCACGTGGAAGGGAGAGGGATGTGGGGAAAATCCTCGGAGAACTTGAGGAAAAGCATGTGGAGGCTGTGAGGGCGGCGGTAAGGTCTGGCTCAGAGAGGAGTAAGGCGGAAGAGATGATTAGAAGAGATTTGGAGGAGCTTAGAAGAGCTGTTTTAGGCGTCCTCTACCTACGTGAGGCCACCCCTAGGTCCAAAGACTACATAGTCTCCTACGGTGAGAGACTCTCCACAAGGATATTCTGGGCATCCCTCACAGATATGGGCGTCGAGGCCGAGTATCTCGACGGAGGCTCGGCTGGAATCATAACCGACTCAAACTTCGGAGAAGCCACACCTCTAATAGAGATAACTAGGTTGGAGACCAAGAGAAGGGTTGGCTCACTGATTGATAGGGGGATAATACCCGTCATAACAGGATACATAGGGGTGAATGAGGAAGGCGTGGTAACCACACTTGGTAGAGGGGGCTCAGACTATACTGCAACCATCCTAGGATACTGCCTGAAAGCCGATGAGATATGGCTTTGGAGCGACGTGGACGGACTCATGACAGCAGACCCAAGGATAGTTAAGGATGCTAGGGTCCTGCCAAGCATATCATATGGAGAGGCCATAGAGATGGCCTTGTTCGGGGCGAAGGGTCTTCATCCAAGGGCACTCGAACCAGCCATGGAGGCGGGAATACCGGTCAGAATCCGTAACACATTTAACCCATCTGCTCCAGGAACACTCATAACCTCGAACCCTGAGAAGTTAGGCCTCATAGTGAAGGCGGTCCTACTAGTCAGGGACGTAGCCATGCTAACTATACGTGGAGCCAGCATGGTCGGGAAACCTGGGACTGCCGCCAAGATACTCTCCACCCTCGCCCAAAAAGACATAAACATACTCATGATATCCCAGAGTGTCTCGGAGTCGGGTCTAACCATAATTATACCTAGGAGGATGCTGAGCAGGGCGTTGGGAGCCCTTGAGTCGGCTCTGCTTGGAAGTAGGCTTGTCCGTGAGATTAAGACCGAGGATGACGTTAGCGTGGTTGCCGTCGTGGGCGAGGGGATGAAGGGAACTCCAGGTGTGGCAAGCAGGGTCTTTGGAGCCGTGGCTTCACGGGGAATAAATATACGCATGATAGCCCAAGGATCTTCGGAACTCAACATCTCCTTCGCAGTTCAAGAAGACGATGCACCCGAAGCTGTCAAGGCAATCCATGAAGAATATCAGCTAGATAAACTCGGCCCTAAGTAAACCCTGAAATACTCCTGAAAAACATTACGTTTAGGAGAAACGTGATTAAGATAAGGGGAGCGCCGAGCGAGTCCAAGTGCCTCCTATGTAGATACAAGTCAAAGCTGCTATCCGACATTATAGGCGTATGTGTTAGATGTCTGAGGGAGAAGGATGAAGAGGCCCTAAGAATAGTTGAGGAAAGGCATGGTGAAGTGAGGAGGAGTTTTGGGCTGCCTCCGAAGCCACCTAGAGATAATAACGGGATTCCATGCAACCTCTGCGCATGTAGATGCAGAATACCTAATGGAAAATATGGATACTGCGGAATATGGAGAAACAACAACGGAAGACTTGAAGCTAGGCCAGGGCGTGGAAAGGCCCTACTCCATTATTACTTGGATGCACATATAACGAATTGCTGTGCAGCATGGTTCTGCCCCGCCGCAACAGGCCAGGGGTATCCTAAGTATGCTATGTGTCCTAAGACGGAGCATGGATACTACAATCTCGCATTATTCTTCTATGGCTGCGGCTTCAACTGCCTATTCTGCCAGAACTGGACCCATAAGGTTCTTGAACAGGCCAAGGCCGTCTCATCGGAGGAGCTTGTCTCTCTTACATTAAGGGACTGGAGGATTACTTGCTGGTGTTGGTTCGGCGGCTCCCCTGAACCCCAACTCCCCTTCGCATTAAGAACTTCGAGAATGATTCTTGAGGAGAAGCCTAAGAACAGGGTCATGAGAATATGCTTTGAGTGGAATGGAGCTGGAAACCCTGCCATGATACGGAAGGCTGCAGAGCTAGCATACATAAGCGGCGGGAACGTTAAATTCGACCTGAAAGCATTTACACCCTCGGTTCATAAGGCTTTAACAGGCCAGGAGAATAAGATGGTCTTTGAAAACTTTGAGATGGTTTATCGAGAGTTTTACGAGGATAGAAGGGAGGTTCCCGTCTTGAACGCCACAACCCTCCTGGTCCCCCATTATGTCGATGCAGAAGAGGTCGGAAAGATAGCCGAGTTCATAGCGAGCCTCAACCCCGAGATACCATACAGCCTACTAGTCTTTCACCCAGACTTCATGATGAGTGACACAACCTTAACCCCGACAAAGCAGGTGGAGGAATGCTACCAGGCTGCCAAGAAGCATCTAAAGAGGGTCAACATAGGTAATGTGGCGCTCCTTGGTCTACACGAGGCTGGGATATTTTAGGAGCTTGGAAAGGAGACGGGAATGAACCTGCCATACCTATAACCCTT
>CAZHEC010000033.1:0-10137 GCA_964531465.1 uncultured Nitrososphaeria archaeon
TATCAGTCTCGCAATCTTTTTCCTAGCCTCTTCATAAACCCTTGTGGTCTCCAGTGAGAGTGAGTATATTCCTCTGTGAGGGTTTGCGTTGAACTCTTCATAGAATCTCTTCACAGCCTCTATGACATGCCTGGGTTTCTGAGTTGTAGCTGCATTATCCAGATATATTATGGGTTTTCCGTCGAAACTCTTCTTCAGAATCGGGAAGTCTTCCCTTATTCTCCGGGAATTAAGGAGGCTGCACATCCTCCTCTGAGAGAGTTAAGGTAGCTTATTTAAGTGCTCTCCTCCGACTCTCCGCCGAGATGCTCGGCAAACCTCTCCATCCTCTCATGTGCTCCATGACCTATCTCCTCCTTTCCATATGACGTCTATCAATAAACGTCCTTAAACTCGACATCAATTCTCCTAGAGGGATTCATCCCGCCTATCCTGGTTTCAAGTCTTTTAACCACCTTGAGTATGACCTCGTGCTCTCTTACCAAAACATGAGATGGCCTGCTCATTGAGGCGTAAAGGTTGCTATGGATATTTAAGCATGGTAATTCGTAGATACGTCTTGATGAATATTGTAGAAGAAGTAGCGTATAGGTGTGAGCTAGCCCTGCTTCTGGAGTTATCCACAACGCCTAAACCTGGACTGGTGGATAGGGTGCATGACTTCGGTGAGACGAAGTTCAGAGACTTCCTCGCGTCGGCTGCGTCTTTGCATCCATTCTTCAGGAGGGCTGTGGAGAGTGGGGGGAAGGGTCTAGGGAGGATAATTTATATGGGTGTGGAGAGATTTCTCGGAGTCCAGAAGGGGGGGAACACCCATCTGGGCGCATGGCTTCTACTCGCACCCCTGGCGGCATCATATACTTCAAGGAGATTCCCAGTCAACCTCAGCACGTTGGCCAAGAGTCTGAAAAGAGTTCTCTCCAGATTAACCTGGAGGGACACAACCTGGATTTTTAAGGCTGTTGCTCACGCCTCACCGGGAGGACTAGGCAGGGTTGCCTACCTTGATGTTAGGAGTAGGGAGACTTATGAGGAGATAAGAAGCGGGAAAATTACCCCCCTAGATGCGCTTAAACCCTACAAGGAGTATGATGTAGTAGCCCATGAATGGGTTACCGGCTATAGTTGGAGTCTGGAGGGAGCTAGGTTTCTCATAAAGAGCCTTGGCGAAGAAGATGCGGATAAGGTCTTTGCCCAAACATTTCTCTGGCTCTTAGCACATCATCCAGACACCCTCATCTCGAGAAGGGCTGGAAGAAAAATCTCTAAGATGGTCTCCGAGATGGCCTCGGAAGCCTTGAAGGCGGGTGGAATCTATACATCTGAGGGCAGAAGAGCGTTAAGTAGGCTTGACAAGTATCTTAGAAGAAGCAGGAAACTTAGACCTGGGGCCACAGCAGACTTACTTGCATCCACGATAGCGATGGTTCTGCTTACGGGGTGGAATCCATGAGAATAAGAAACATTGTTGAAGTTGAAGCAAATACAATCTATGAGGTAGTAATAACTACTGCTTCAGGTAAGAATGAGACGAATATTGCTCCCATGGGTATAATTTTTTCAGATGAAGAACATTTTCTTCTTAGACCATTCATGAACACAACCACTTATAGGAACTTGAGAGAGCATGGTGAGGGAGTAGTTAATATCACTAGGAATCCAAGACACTTTGTATTGGCTGCGCTGCCTGAGCTAAGAGAGAGGCTGATCTTAGATAACTCTAGGAAGGTGAAGGCGATGAGGTTGAAGGACGCCGAGGCTTATTTAGAGTTTAAGGTGGAGGGGATGGATGAGCATGAGGAAAGGGCTGAAGTCTTCTGCAGGATAATAGATGCTTACCGTGGAGATGATGTAATCCAGCCATACACCAGAGCGGCCTACGCCTTGATAGAGGCGGTAATATCGGCTACCCGTGTTAAAGTCTTCCTGGGAAGGGAGCAGAGGTTAATAGAGCTTTTGGACGAGATTGAGAGATGTAGGAAGACTGTGATAAGAGTTTCCCCCAGCGGTAGATTCAGGCATCTTCTGGATACTCTTCTCCGGGAGGTTCGGAGGATGGTCGGCTACGTTTCCTCGACTTGAAGTCCCTGATAATTAGATACAAGTTTAAAACTATTAGAAGCACTAATACTATCCGCCCATATGGGGGGTAAATCTCTCCACGTAGAAAGAGTGAGAGAAATCCTATGCCTGTCCAGTAGGGTATCTTGAAGCCCGTCCATCTGCCGATTAGGTTCTCGTAGGGAACGGGGGACCAGAAGTCTATCCCAGGGTTCGCATCACCCTTAGTTATAAAGCCTTCAGCGGTCTTGCCTATAGCTCTATGAACTATCAACTCCCTTGACCCAGGCTTCCTAAACACAATCACGTCCCCATCCGGGCCAACCTTTATCTCATCCGGCTTCACGGTATCATCGATGAGTATCACATCTCCTACATTTAGGACGGGTTCCATGCTTCCTGTCTTGACAACCAATACGGGAACCACCCTGCCGGTTATTCCGTATGACATCATGAAGACGAGTATTATGAAGAGTATTATGAGAATAGATGTGAGGAAGGTGTTGACGAGGCTTCTTAACCTCAAGCGTTTCCCATCTCCTAAATCCTAGGTATCCTTCTCCTCTGGACAGACCTTCTCCTAGGCATCCTCCTCGGTAAAGATTTAGCCACAACAAGACCCATTATTGCTAAGTTTACTACAACAGCACTAAGGGTGATAAAGAAGGCTTCACTTATCTCAGATGGAAAGATTATGTTTGACGCGCTATTTCCTTCAAGATTTAACGGATACTCTAGTGTCTTATTGTTAGCAGTTATCTTTAGCATGTATTTTCCTTCCGGCAGAGTCATAACTGCATATCCATTCTCTCCGCTTATTGTCTCATCAACTGTTCCTTGCTCATCTTCGGCCTTTATTAGTGCGCCTGAGATAGGCTCGCCTGAAGGCGTAATAAGATTAAGGGTGAATTCATGAACCCGTGCTTCCAAGCTCATCTCTTTGCTCGGGGTGTCCAGATACACGGCCTTATCTGCAACCTTTCTACCCTTATACTCTACCCGTATTATTGCTTCTCCCTCGGGGAGCCTAGCCTCCACGATATTATCCTCCGAGAGGTCTTGTTCATACACCTTTACCCCATCAACGTAGATTATTGCGGCACCCTCATTCAACGGTCTTCCATCAGGTTTAACCACGCTGACAATGAGGTTATGAACGTTTGTTATGAATGTGAAAACTGCCTCATCGACCTTTGGCTCAAATTCCTTTGGCTCAACTTTGACCTCCTTCCCTTTATATAGGAAGGTGACGTATATTGTTCCGTTAGGAAGATTGCTTACCCTAACCTCACCATTCTCCCCAACCTCCACATCGACGACCATATCACCTATCTCGATCTTAGCCAAGCCGCCGTCCAGCGGATTCTTTGACGAGTCGGTAAACTTGAGATTAACATCTAGGACGCCCGGCGCGTTAAGTTCAATAATGTCTATACCTGGCTTAACGTCCAACATGTCATCCATTACCTTAAATCCATGATACCATACACGGATACGATAATTCATTAATGGTAGGTTCTCTACTATGATGTTTCCTTCAGGGTCGCTTGACCCACTCCTCTTAAACCCACCTGAAGATAACTCGACTTTAATATCTGTTAAGGTTGCTTCAGAATCCAAATCGAGAATCCTCAACACTACATCTTTTACTGAAGCCTGGATGACTATCGCCTGATTTGATGAAAGTGTTACGGATTGACGTGCAACTTCTATTCCCTCATAATAGGCTATTAGGTCGTAGGTTAATGGTAGGAGAAGCGCTGATGAGCCGCCGTCTTCGGATATGTCAAATGAGGTGATTACCGGGCCTCCTGGAATGGCTACACTTATTCTACCAGATATCGGCTCGTCGTCTAGATTTCTTAACTGAACCTCGATTCTATAACCTTCAGGCCTAATGTTAAGCACCTTCTCCTCTTTATCGACCTTAACGCCCTCCACCTCGCCTACCTTAAGGCTTCCATAATAAAACTCGACGGCATAGTTGTTTGATGAAGGTAGATTCTTTAACTTGGCCTCACCGCCTGATAACTCGAAGGAGAACTCAAATCCCTCAACCCTCATCACCCCATTCATAGACTCAAGCATGCTTGAGTTAGCAAACCCGGTGGAATTCACCCTTAGGGTGATGTCATAAAACTTCGCATTAACGGAGCCTTCTGCAGTATCGACGGAAACCTCATAATCGGCAGAATACACAACTATATTCCCCAGACTTATCTTTAGCTTGAATGTTTCTGTTGGAACATGGCCGAAGTTTAGGACACCGTCAGTCGTAGTTGCTTCATCTACAAGAATGTTCTGGTATCTCAGCTCGCCGCTTAGGGGTAGGTGGGGGCCTGCCATCAGGTCGGTTCCATCGGCATCATACACCGATATTCTAAGCTTAATCGCATTGACGGTTATATCGTAGATGTCGTCGGCTGGAACGTTCAGCTCCCTGTTATCACTCTCATAGACCTTAAAATCCTTAAACTTTGCAATAAGATAGTATGATCCTCTGGGAACTAAGGTCAGGGTTGCTTTACCACTCTCGTCAGATATGTCCTCAGCTATCGGCTCCTCGTCTAAACTGCTCTTAATAGAGACTGTTACACCTTCAACTGGCAGGCCATCTAAATCCAATACGTTTACCGTAACCTTGTAGAGAGGTAGTTTGAATGTAGTCTTCACATTGTCTATTGGCAGGGTGTTAAGGTTCTCCTCACCCTCATACGTCTCATCTCTAAACACTACGATGATACTATATCTTCCCTCCGTATGGACTGGTAGAGGCCCAAACTTAACCTCACCATCCGAATCCGTAAGACCTGAAAACCTTATAGTATCATTACGGCTGTAGACTATCGTGACATTCGCACCACCTATCGGTATATCTCCGTCATGGTCTGTTACAACTATGGTCCATTTACTTATTACATCAACGTTAAATTGGTTAGCTTTACTGTAGTTGAAGTCATTCTTTTCATAAACTAGGTTTCCTGGGGGATAATAGACTTGAAGGGTGTATTCTTCTGTCCTGTTTATGTCTACTGTTACTTTTCCCTGCGAAGTGGTTGTTCCATTGGCTATCTCAGTGGAGCCTTCCAGTATTCTTACGAATGCTCCTGGAAGTGGCTTGTTGTCCAGCGTTTTTATCGTTATCGTTGATTCTTCTGCCTGCGCCGGTGTTATGAGTGTGAGGGTTAATAATAGTGTTAAGGCTGCCAATACTATTGCAGCGTGGGTCCTCATGGTTCGTGTTTAGTCTGTTCAAGGGATATATTTATGGGGTTCCCTGCTTATATGCTATATCTGAGGGTTATGAGGGTGTTTCAGGAGGAGTTTCAGGTTAGGAGCAAAGGTGAGGGGGACATAATAGATATTAGCGAGAGGGTTAAGCGCGTTGTTGAGCGGTCGGGTATAAGTGTTGGAGTAGCCCAGGTCTTTGTAGTCGGCTCTACCGCTGCTGTAACAACCATGGAGTATGAGCCAGGGCTTGTAGAGGATCTGCCCCAAGCTCTGGAGAGGATCGCCCCGAAGAACGCCGAATACAAACATCACTTAAGATGGGGAGACTACAACGGCCACAGCCATGTAAGAGCATCAATAATAGGCCCCAGCCTAATGATTCCTATAAGAGATGGAGAACCGGTGCTAGGAACCTGGCAGCAAATCATTTTAATCGAATTAGATGTAAGGCCAAGAAATAGAAGAATAGTAGTTACGGTTATGGGCGGATAAGCTGGAGAGATGTATGTGAAGGATTAAGCTCCGTAAGATATCCTGTAGATTTCTATGTACTTCTCCTTGGTGTAAAGTATAGTTTAATTAATCTTTTTTGGTAGAGTGATAATCTGGGATAGCGTGCTTGATAGGGATTTCCTCATACTCATCCGCCTTTTCCAAGGGAAACTCGACCATGCCACGTCCTCATAACAGCCGAAATATGCCTCGGGAAGGAGTTTGTCTATACTAATCTTCATTTAAGTCTGGGTGGTCTTTGAGGCAACTGTTTCAAGAGTCCATCTAACAGCATTGATTATCTCCCTCAACCTATGCTCTTCCCGGAAATTCCTGACAACTATCTCTTTGACCCTATTATCCTCCTTTACTATCTCATAGTCGAGCTCGTGCCCCGGTGGCAGCGTTCCCTTGTTTATTCTTTCCTCGTCTGCTTGCCTCATTGCGTCGAAGACTTTTCTTATGAGGAATGATGAGAATGGGCGCATATCTTCTGTTAGGGTTATGTTAGGGCTTACCACGAATCTTATCTCATTTGGCGTTATGGTAACCATGGCAAGGTTCCCCCCATCTCTCCCTCTTAGCATCCTTATCCGCCCTTCTGGTCCCGGCTTGGGTCGGGGAGGCGCTATCTCTATTTCCCTCTCTTCCTGGGCTGAGGGTTTCGGAGGCTTACGGAAACTTTTCTTGGCAAGTTCCTCATCAACAAATTTAACCAAGTATTGTAGAATGCTTAGCTCTTCCCTTAACTCCTCCATCTTCCTCTCAAGATATTCTTTAACCCTTGCGAGTTCCTTAACCTCGTCAGTAGACTCGTCGGCCAACTTTATACACCTGCCTGTTCCGCCGCTATCTTCTTGAGCTGATGCTTATACATCTCTACTATCTCTTTGACTGTTGTCGCATCTTCGGGTGATTTATCAGGTCTGTAGCGTCCCGTGAACCTCGGGAATCTTATTGCAAGCCCGTATCCTTCCTTAATGGAGTTCCATCCAGCCTTATGGGTGGGGCTTAGGGTGATTTCCGCCCCAATTATCTCAAGAACCATCCTGGGCTCAAACCATACATCCGCCTCCATCCCCGTCTCCACCCTTGCATGCCTCTTTGGAATCCTATATGGCTCCAGCATCTCGGGAAGTTTCCGCAGGTCTTCGTCAGTAAACCCGCTTCCAACCTTACAGACTGATTGGAATACGTCTCGCTCAGGGTCGTATGCAGCCATTAGGAGGGCTCCATAGCTTCCGCTTCTCCTCCCCCTGCCATGGAAGGCCCCTACAACAACCAGGTCAACAGTATCCATCATCTCGCTCTTGTAGTCACGCTTATACTTTATCCAGAGCCATCCCCTGGCACCTGCCCTATACACGGAGCCCTCCCCGATTGACTTAACGACAAGCCCCTCGCATCCAGCCTCGATTGCTTCTTGGAAGAATCGTTCAAGCTCTTCTGGGTTCCTAGCTATGATGGATTTGCTTAACCGTATCCGTTCGTTCTCCTTTATGATTGATTCGAGTCTTCTTCTCCTCTCAGGTAGGGGTTTGAGAGTTAGGTCTTCGTCGTCCAGGTAGAGTATATCGAAGAAGTAGAGGGCAACCGGGTATTGCTCCACCGCCTTGAGTATATCATGTTTTCTCTTTCTATGCATTAATTCTTGGAAGGGAAGCATGTCTCCTGTGTCGGGGTCTATGGCTACTGCCTCGCACTCTAATATCACCTCTTTTGCAGCCACGTTCTCCCTGACCATCTCCACCACATCTGGATACTGGCTGGTTATGTTTTCCTGCCTTCTCGAAAAGATTAGAACATCGTTGTCGGACTTATGTATCTGCATTCTCTCACCGTCATACTTGTATTCCGCTAAACCTGTTCCTCCAAGTTTCTCTAAGATTTCGTCGGGGCTTGAGAGCCTCTCCGCCAGCATGGGCCTGATTGGCCTACCGATAGTTATCCTGAACTTCTTTATACCTTCGAGACCCTCTTTTGCGGCCACCTTGGCCACATATCCTATGTCGGAGCTTAAGTTGTATGCTCTCTCAAAGTATTCCCTCGCTTCTTTCCCCCCGCCATAGAGGACTGAGAGGGCGTCAATTATCGTCATATCCGCCACGCCCAGCCTCAGCTTACCCGTAACTATTCTGAGGATGTATTTTGCCTCTTTGGGCTGAGAAGATGCTAAGAGCCCGCTTAGGATTTGGACGCGAGCCTCCATGGCGCCTTCTCCTGAGGCTTTCGCTATTTTCTCTAAGGCTGAGTAGACGTCTTGGACTGTTAGCTGTTCCATGAAGAGTGTGGCCTGCGTCTTCTTTGAGAGAAGCTTCTCACCTACAAGCCCTACATCACCCAGCTTACTGTAAGCCTCCTGGATATCCCGTTCACTGGCCCCTGAAGCGAGCCTAACAGCCCTCAAAGCCAGCTTATCCGCCACACCAAGCTCGACGCCCACAAAGGGTGGATAAATCTCTCCAACAGTCAGATAGACGACCTTGTCTATTATTTCGGGTGGGGTTGCCTTTAGGAGATCCACTAGTAAATTGGTCATCTCTATCCTACTAGATGTCTTCTCAATCCTCTCGTAGTAGGCGACCAGCTCCGAGAAGAGCATTCCACATAACATCTCTCAAATGCTCTAATAATAGTTTCGGAGGGAAGTATAATCAGCGGGCTATCACGGTAATATCCGCACCCCTATTCCTAGGCTTAGAAACCATGACTCGGCATCCACTATTTTTAAGGGTCTCGGCAACCTTGGAGGCCTCCTTAAGGTTTCTGGCTAGGCAGTAGGCTGACGGCCCCCACGAACTCTGACCAAACCCAGCCACGCCAAGTCTCCTCATCAGCCCAATTATCTTGGCTGTTTCCGGATAGTATATGTCGCCCTGGATAGCCTGAAATGCTTTCCCAGTTAATTCGTCTATCATGGTTATGGCTTGGCCGAAGTCCTCCACATCCCTCTCAACCAACGCTGGCAGAAGCTTCATCAGGATTAACCTGGAGATCTTTTCGGCTAAGCTGGGTTCAGCTGAAAGTCCCCGGAACACCCTCTCCTCAAGTCTCCCACTTAACCCCATTACAGGGTCCCTAGGCATGGCTACAACAAACCTCCATTCCTCAGGGATTGGGAGCCTAACTAGTAATGGCGGCAGGTCGCCGTCTTTTCTTCCCCCATCCACCACAAGGCCTCCATACCTGAATAACCAGAGCCCCGCCCCCGACCTCTCCCCCCTACCCACAATCTTGGCTAACTCCTCAAACCCATATCCTAGATCATAGATCTCGTTGGCTGCTGCGGCGAGGGCCAGGGTGGTCTGGGTCCCTGAGCCGAGCCCTACATGACGGGGGATGGTGGAAGAGGCCTCAACCCTCAGCCCAGGCACCCCAAGCCTATCACACACAAGCTCCGTAACCTCGCGGAGCCCGCCACCGGCCTCGATATAATCTGATGGATAAACGATTGCATCGAACCCGGGGGCCTCCAGGTATATCCCAATGCTCCCATATCTCCGGCCCAGGGAGCCCTCAAGGTCTATGAAGCCGAGGTGGATCCTCGAGCCCGTCCTAACCCTAACTGCGTGAACTACCCCTCGTGTCCTCACGCTTGCTACTAGCTTACTCTAGCGAATATTTTTGCATCACTTACTATCTATCTTCACGTTCATTGACGCTTGGTCGCCATACCGTAGACCGTGGCAGGGTAGGGCGGGAGTCCATTTCGGTACATCAATCCTAGCCCTCCTAATCCACGGTTAGGGAATAATACCTTTGGTAAGGGTTGTGTTCGTTGTGTTAAAGGGGGCTTAATAGCGCGCCGGCCTTCCACCACTTGGCCGAACTCTCGGCTGTTGTAAGCCTTATAAGCTCATGGCTCTAACAGCGTCGTGTGCTGAGGGATGACGTGACCAGGCTGGTGGTGGATGGCTGGCGTTATAGTTTCGGCCTCAAGACCCTTGGAGGCGGCTACGTGAGGCATATCCTGATCTTCTCCGATAAGGGTTTGGTAGACGTGGAGACAGGTGAGGTTGCTGGCTCGCCTCCCCCATGGCACGGCGGCCTAGCTGGATGGGCCACGGGCCGTAGCTCCTCGGAGGACGCGCTTGGAAAGATAGCTACAGGGGTCTTTTGGGGGCTGGTGGAGCAGGCTGTCAGGAAGACCCGGGGGGATCCCGAGGAAAAACTACTGAAGGAGCTGGACGACGTGGTTAGGAAATTAGGGAGCAGACCCTCTGTGGCCTCCCTGCTAGAGGTCTTAAAAGAAGTGTTAGGTAGAAAGGGCTTGAAGGTTAGAGCCTACTACCCTTACCCCCAAATAAAGGATGTCAAGCTCAAGGTTAACCATGGTAACGGGCAGGTTAAGAT